>JBIKTP010000157.1:0-6047 GCA_044348035.1 Burkholderiaceae bacterium | reverse complement strand
CTATTTGAATTTTAAATGTATTGCATTTTTTGAATCACTTAGGGCAAACACCTAGGCAAGAAAACTCCATACGCGAACGATCAAGTAATATTTGAATTGACGACACTCGAGACCACAACACCTCCTTGGAAACAGCGATGAACGATCACCGTGTCCCGGCTGTGGACCGCGCTATACAGTTGCTGGACTATCTGGCGCGCGTGGCACGTCCTCTTGGTTTGCGCGATCTGGCGACTGAACTTGCCGTACCTCGGTCAACGGTGTATCGGATCTGCAACTCGTTGGAAGCTGGTCAGCTGGTGACAAAGGCCGGGGAAAAGACCTACGTCCTCGGTCCGGCGATCAAGCGGTTGGCACAAGCCGTTCCGCAAGGCTTTGATCTGGTCAGCCTTGCGCGACCTGCAATCAACACATTGGCGGCCGAACTGAAGCTGAGCGCAAAGCTGTCGGTGCTCGACCAAGGCAGTGCGCTGGTCGTATTGAGCGCTATGGCACCTACGGAATACGTTGTCTCGACCCAAGTCGGCCGACGGTTTCCTCTGCATGCCGGCGCCGCCAGCAAGGTTATCGCGGCATACATGTCTGCAGATGAGCTTGCCAGTGTCTTGCCACAAAAGCTGGAGCGCCACACCCAACAGACCATCACCACCAAATCCATGCTCAAGGCAGAGCTCGCGGAAGTGCGAGAGGCTGGCTATGCCTGCGACCATGGTGAGTTCGTCGAAGGCGTTCAGGCGATTGGTGCGCCGGTTTTCGGGCCGGACGGCAAGTGCGTGGCCGCCTTGAGCGTGCCTTTCTTCATGGACGAGCAGCAAGAGCGACGCGACCATGTGTTACAGCTTGTCCTCGAGGGGGCAGCAAAGATCAGTTCGGCACTCGGCGCACCGCATGGGCCCGCAGTGCCGGGCAGCGACGCATGAAAGGCCCACAAATATTCGATCCGAAGGTCGAGCGGGTTTTCCCGTGTGACACGGCAGTGGGGGAGATTCCGCTTTGGGATGCCCAGACAGCGCGGTTGTGTGGGGTGGATATTGTGGTGGGAATGGTCTTCTGCGGCGATCCGGCCACCGGCCCTCATGAGGCTCTTGCCGTATCGGCACCTCCTGGGACACGCCCCCCGGAATCCGGTTTCAGCCGCAGCGAGCGTCGCATCGCGCCCGTCCATCGAGGGCGGCCTCTGTAAGAAACGCGTCCGCCGCCTGACAGAGGGTCCATCAACGCCTTCGGAGGTCGCCATGCCCATTGCCAGCATCCAGACGCCGAACCGCTGCCGGACAGTACCGCGCGCAAGCCGGCTTGCCGGCGCCGCGCTGCTGGCCCTCGCCTGCGGCACCGCTGCTGCCGCCGGCTGCCAGGCGCTCTCCCGCGGACGCCTCATGCCGGTGATCGAGTTCTACACCTCGGAAGGCTGCAGTTGCAGCCCGCCAGCGCGCGCTGGCGCTGGCCATCCGCCAGAGCAGCATCTACACCCCGCAGGTGGTCCGCAACGGGCGGGACTGGCGGCAGTGGCGCCAGCCCCTGGCCGCTGCGAGGGACGACGGCGCAGCACGGGCCAGCCTGCGCCTCGCGCAGGCGCAGGGCACGGACCGCTTCGAGGCGTCGGTGAGCCCCGCGCAATCCACGGCCGCCTGGACGGCTTACTGGACCGTCACCGAACACGGCCACCAGTCGCGCGTGACCGCTGGCGAAAACGCAGGCGTACTGCTGAAGCAGGATTTCGTCGTCCGGCAGTATGTAGCCGTGGGCCGGTACACCGGCGCGCAGACCCTGCGTTTCAATGCCGTCCCTGCCAGCACTGGACACCCGCGTCAGATCAACCTCGTGGTGTCCGACCCGCAGACCGGGGAACCGCTGCAGGCGCTCAGCCTGGCCTGCGGCTGACCCTGGCCGGCATCACACCGCGCCGTCTGCGCGCAGATGCGCGATCTGCGCCGGCCCGTACCCCAGTTCCTGCAGGATCGCATCGGTATGCTGTCCCAGCGCGGGCACCGGGTCCATGCGCGGGGCGCCGCGCTGCCAGGATCCCGGTGGCAGCAGCGCCGGTACCGGGCCCCGCGGCGTGCCGACCTCCCGCCAGCGCCCGCGCGCTGCCAGCTGCGGATGGCGCCAGACCTGCTCCATGGTGTTGACCTGCCCGCTGGCAATGCCCGCTTCATCGAGCCGCCGGGCGATGGCGGCCGCAGACAGGCTGGAGAAGGCCTGCACGATCAGGGCCGAGAGCAGCTCGCGCTGCGCGCTGCGCAGTGCATTGGTGGAAAACCGCGCGTCGGTCGCCAGCTCGGGCTGCAGCAGAACCTTGTCGCAGAAGAGCTTCCACTCGCGCTCGTTCTGCAGGCCCAGCATGACGCTGTGGCCATCCCCGGCCCGGAACGGGCCGTACGGATAGATCGTGGCATGGCTGGCGCCGGTGCGTGCCGGCGGCTCGGCACCGTCGAAGGCGTAGTACAGGGGAAACCCCATCCATTCCGTCAATGCCTCCAGCATCGAGATGTCGATGCGCTGCCCCTGGCCGGTCTGCTGCCGGTGCATGAGCGCCGACAGGATGCTGCTGGTGGCAAACATCCCGGCCGCGATGTCGGCCATGGACGCGCCCGCCTTGCTGGGGACCTCCTCGGTGCCGGTCACCGACACCAGGCCGGCCTCGCTCTGGATCAGCAGGTCATAGGCCTTCTTGTCGCGGTACGGCCCGTCGGCACCATAACCCGAGATGTCGCACACGATCAGGCCGGGCTTGCGCGGCGCCAGCGCCTCGTAGGACAGGCCCAGGCGGGCCGCCGCGCCCGGCGCCAGGTTCTGCACCAGCACGTCGGCATGGTCGAGCACCAGCTGCTGCAGGATGCGGTGGGCGGCCTCCTGCTTGATGTCCAGCGTCAGGCTTTCCTTCGAGCGGTTCGTCCACACGAAATGCGAGGACTGGCCCCGCACCCGGGTGTCGTAGCTGCGCGCGAAATCGCCCGCACCAGGGCGCTCGATCTTGATTACCCGTGCACCGAGTTCGGCCAGCTGCCGCGTGGCGTACGGGGCCGCGATCGCATGTTCCAGCGTGACAACCGTGATGCCGTGAAGGGGTTGCATGGAGCGTGTGTGCCGGGTGTCAGGCCAGCGTGGCGATGGCATCCATCGTCAACCAGCCTGCGTGGTCTTGCGCCCACAGGTGGACGGTGCTGCCATCGGCCGAGGGTTGGCCGTGCACAGAGAAAGGATGGGTGTCGAAGGTCGGACGCACCGCCTTGAACTCGAAAGCCCGCACCCGGGCCTGCGGCATCTCGCGCCGCAGCAGTTCCAGCAGCAGGGTGGCGATCAGCGGGCCGTGCACGACCAGACCGGGATAGGCTTCGACAGTGGTCGCATAGGGGCGATCGTAGTGGATGCGATGGCCGTTGAAGGTCAGCGCGGAATAACGGAACAGCAGCACGGCGTCCGGCTGGATGCTGCGCGCCCACGCACCGGCAGCCGGTGCCGCCTGGGGCGGCGTGGCCACATCGCCGGGCTGGGGCGCCGCACGGTAGACGATGTGGTGGCGTTCGGTGATCGCAGCGCCCGCAGAGCCGTGGCAGCGCAGCACATGGCGCACCGTCACGAAGATCAGCCGGCCGCTGCGACCCGTCGTTTCCCGGACAGCCTCGATGGTCGAGGTGCGTTCGATCTGGTCACCGATGCACAGCGGCGCATGGAATTCGAACGTGCTGCCGGCCCACATCCGGCGCGGCAGGTCCACTGGCGGCAGAAAGCCGCCACGCAGCGGGTGGCCGTCCGCCCCGATACCGGCCTGCGGTGCCAGCGGCAGGAAATACAGCCAGTGCCACAAGTGGGGCAGCGGCGTGCCTGCCGGTGGCCGGAGTGCGGGGCCGTCCAGCGTGGCAGACAGGGCAGCGTAGGGCGTGGGGGTGGCCACATCCGAGACGCTCTCGGTACGGCCGACCCAGTCCTGCAGATGCATGGTGTGTGGTTCAGGGTTGTGGAACACATGCCACCGGACCCTGGTGGCGTCCTCCACCGCCTTGCGGTAGCCCCCCGATTCTCCACCACCGCCCGGGCGGGACCCGCGCCCCCAATAGGGGTGAAATCACCCGGGACGCAGCCACCCCTGCTCCTTGCCGGCACCAGCCTGGCCATGATGATGTCAGGCCCCGGCCCGATGGCCGGCATGGGCTGGCGCAATCGCCACGCGACACGAACGCTTGTCAGTAGGTTTCAAGGTGCAGCCGCGCCTGCTGACGCAGCGTCAGGCCCAGCGCGTCCCAGTCCAGGCCAGCCGCCTGTGCGATATCGCGCAGCGCCAACACCACCCCCTCCTCCATGGCCTTGAGGCCGCAGACATAGAAGTACGCCTGCGGGTCCTGCAACAGCGCCGAAAGGTCGGCCGCACGGTCCCGCATGGCGTCCTGCACATAACGCCGCGGCTGGCCGGGGGTACGCGAGAAGGCGAAGTTGGCGTCGATGAAGTCCCGGGGCAGGTTCTGCAGCGGCCCGAAATACGGCAGTTCCTCCTGCGTGCGGGCACCGAAGAACAGCATCAGCCTGCCGCCGTCGAACTTGCCGGACGCGCGCAGGCGCCGGCGCCACTCGGTCATGGCCCGCATGGGGGCGCTGCCGGTCCCGGTACAGATCATCACGATGCTGGAGCGCGGGTGGTTGGGCATCAGGAAACTGGCACCGAACGGCCCGATCACCTGCACGCTGTCGCCCACCTGCAGGTCACACAGGTAGTTGGAGGCCACGCCGCGCATCGGTCGCCCCTGGGGATCCTCCAGCACACGCTTGACCGTCAGCGACAGGTTGTTGTAGCCCGGGCGCTCGCCGTTGCGCGGGCTGGCCACCGAATACTGGCGCGCATGGTGCAGGCGACCTGCCGCGTCCAGGCCCGGCGGCAGGACGCCGATGGACTGGCCCTCCAGGACCGGGAACGGCAGGTTGCCGAAATCCAGCACGATATGGTGGGTGTCGTACTCCCGGCCCACCGCAGTCACCCGCACATTGCCTGCCACCGTGGCGACGACCGAGGCGGCTGCCGCACGCGGACCATACAGGTTGGTGTAGGGGTGCGCCGCAGACCACGGCGGCAACGTGGCACCAAACTGACCCGCCTGGAATGCCGGCGCCTGCGCGGTGCCGACAAGCCCCGAAGCCGCCGCTGCCGGCACCGCCATGTCCCCGGGGGACACTGCGAATCCTTCCGCTGCCAGTTGTTCCGCCGGCATCTCGGCGGGCAGGCTCTCCCAGCCCAATTGGTCTGCCACCGGATAGACACGCACCCGCGGCACGGTGCGCCAGTTGTCGATCGAGCCCGTCGGGCAGGGTGCGATGCAGGCCATGCAGTGGTTGCACTTGTCCGCGTCCACCACGTAGTTCGCATCGTTGTGCGTGATCGCACCCACCGGGCAGGTCGCCTCGCAGGTGTTGCAGCGGATGCAGATCTCGGGATCGATCAGGTGCTGCCGGATGACGGCGGTGTCGGACATGTCCATGGGCGGGCGTCAGTTGAAGCGAACGTACTCGAAGTCCACCGGCTGGCGGTTGATGCCCATGACCGGTGGCGCGATCCAGTTGGCGAACTTGCCGGGCTCGACACAGCGGCCCATGAGGCTGGCCACGAACGCGCGGTCGTTGGCGGTCGGGAGCCAGTCGCCCACCCGTGCGTCCCACTCGGCGGCGCTCACCACGCGGCCGTCGGGTGACACCTTCACACCCGAGAGTGCGCCGATGTTGCGGTGGAAGGCCTTGTGCGGCGTCTGCAGCCGGAACGGCAGGCCCGCTTTCTCGATCACCTTGTTCCAGCGGCCGACACCGCCGATCGAATCCTTGATGAAGTCGTCGCGCAGCACCTCGTTGAGCGCATTGAGCATCGGTACCTCGCGCTCCACCAGCCGGTCGCCCTGCACCGCCAGCACCTTGTAGGTCTGCCCCTTGAGCACATGGTCGTCGTTGCGTTTGCCTTCCTCGTAACGGCCCTTGATGCCGGTGGAGTAGAAGGTGGCGGCGTTGCTGGATTCGTCCGCGCCGAACAGGTCGATGGTCACGCTGAAGTGGAAGTTCAGGTAACGCTG
>JBIKTP010000156.1:0-6070 GCA_044348035.1 Burkholderiaceae bacterium | reverse complement strand
CTGCTGGACAACGCGCCACCGGCCGCAGACAGGCCGTCCGGCCGCAGCTTCGTGGATGCCACCTTCGGGCGGGGCGGCCATTCGCAGCTGTTGCTGGCGCGCCTGGGCCCGACAGACCGCCTGCTGGCCTTCGACAAGGACCCGGCCGCCATCACCAGCGCGTCAGCCATCACGGACCTGCGCTTCTCCATCCGGCACCAGGGCTTCGAGCATCTGGCCGAGCTGGCGCCCGGCTCGGTGGCCGGCATCCTGATGGACCTGGGTGTGAGTTCACCCCAGATCGACGACGCATCGCGGGGTTTCAGTTTCCGGTTCGACGGCCCGCTGGACATGCGCATGGACACCACCCGCGGCCAGAGCGTGGCGCAGTGGCTGGAAACTGCGCCCGCCAGCCAGATTGCGGAGGTGATTCGTGACTATGGTGAGGAACGGTTTGCTGGCCCCATTGCAAAGGCGATTGCTGCTCGCCGACAGGAACGGGGCCCAATTTCAACCACCACCGAGCTGGCCCAGCTCGTGGCTGACACGGTCAAAACCCGCGAGCCGGGCCAGAACCCTGCAACGCGCACATTTCAGGCTTTTCGGATTTTCATCAACGCCGAGCTTGAAGCGCTGCAACACGCGCTGAAGGGCTGCCTGGATGTGTTGCAACCCATGGGATCGCTGGTCGTGATCAGCTTCCACTCGCTCGAAGACCGCATCGTCAAGCAGTTCATTGCCGCCCATTCGCGCGAGCAGTACGACCGCCGCGCGCCGTTTGCGGCGCCGGCCGTGATGCGGCTCGAAGCGCTGGGCCGCATCCGCCCCTCGGCTGCCGAGGTGGCAGCCAACCCGCGCGCGCGCAGCGCGATCATGCGCGTGGCGCGCAGAACGGCGGCCGCATGACCCGCCTGAACATTGTCCTGCTGCTGGCGGTGCTGGCCAGCGCGCTGTACCTGGTGCACGTGCAGTACGAGTCACGCCGGCTGTTCACCGACCTGGACCGCGCGGTGGCCGAAGCGCATCGGCTCGAACTCGAGAACGAACGCCTGCAGGTCGAAAAACGCGCCCAGGCCACCCCCCTTCGCGTGGAGAAACTCGCGCGCGAGAAACTGCAGATGCGCTCGGCCACACCCGCCATCACCAGTTACGCCACCTACTCGGAGCCTGCAGCGCCCGACACCGGTGGCATCGGTACGCCGGCCCGCGCCGCCACGGGGCTCATGAAGTGAGCAGCCGCAGCATTCCCTACACCTCCAGCCCGCTGCTGGCCAGCCGCACGCCGGTGTGGCGCAGCAAGCTCATCGTGGCTGCGGTCGCGCTGGCCTTCGTCGGGCTGGCCTCGCGCGCGGTCTACATCCAGGTGATCGCGAACGACTTCTACCAGCGCCAGGGCGAGGTGCGTTTCGCGCGCACGCTGCCGATCCCCGCCAACCGCGGACGCATCATTGACCGCAACGGCCTGATCCTGGCCTCCAGCATCCCGGCGCCCAGCATCTGGGCGATCCCGGAGGACGTGCCCCGCGACGAGTCCCAGTTGCGCCGGCTCGCGCAGCTGCTCGAGACGCCGGTGGCCGACCTCAAGCGCAAGCTGGAGGATGAGGACAAGACCTTCGTGTGGCTCAAGCGCCAGGTCGACGAGCCCGTGGCCAAGGCCATCGCCGAGATGAGACTCAAGGGCGTCTACCAGCGCAAGGAGTACAAGCGCCAGTACCCCGAGGGCGAGGCCGCTGCGCACGTGGTGGGTTTCACCAATGTCGAGGACATCGGCCAGGAAGGCGTGGAGCTCACCTTCGAGAAGGACCTCGCCGGTCGCGCCGGTTCGCGCCGCGTCATCAAGGACCGCCTGGGCCAGGTGGTCGAGGAGGTGGGCGAGCAGATTGCGCCGGTCGACGGCCGTGACCTGCAGCTCAGCCTGGACAGCAAGGTGCAGTTCTTCGCATACCAGAAGCTGCGCGACGCAGTGCAGAAGAACAAGGCCCGGGCCGGCAGCGTGGTGGTGCTCGACGCCCTGACCGGCGAAGTGCTGGCGCTGGCCAACTACCCCAGCTACGTGCCCGACAAGCGCCGCAACCTGTCGGGTGAGCAACTGCGCAACCGGGCGATCACCGACACCTTCGAGCCAGGCTCCACCATGAAGCCGATCACGGTGGCCATGGCCCTGGAAGCCGGCCGCGTGACACCGCATACCGTGATCGACACCGCGCCGGGCCGCTACCAGATCGGCGGCTTCACCATCAACGACACGCACAACTATGGCGCCCTGTCGGTCGAGGGCGTGATCCAGAAGTCGAGCAACGTCGGCGCGATCAAGATCGCGCAGAAGATGGCGCCCCAGGAAATGTGGAACACCTTCACCTCGCTGGGGTACGGGCGCAAGCCGCAGATCCAGTTCCCTGGCGCGGTCCCCGGTCGCCTGCGCCCCTGGAAGACCTGGCGCCCGGTCGAACAGGCCACGATGTCCTATGGATATGGCCTGTCGGCATCGCTGTTCCAGATGACCCATTCCTACGCCGCGTTCGCAAACGACGGCCAGCTGATTCCGGTCACCATGCTCAAGAGTGATGTCCGGGCCACCGGCCACCAGGTCTTCTCGCCCGAGACGGCGCGGGCCGTGCTCAAGATGCTGCAGATGGCCGCTGCGCCAGGCGGAACCGGCCCGCTTGCACAGACCATCGGGTACTCGGTCGGCGGCAAGTCCGGCACTGCGCGCAAGCAGGTCGGAAAGGAGTATGCCGCGAACAAGTACCGCGCCTGGTTCACCGGCATGGCCCCGATCGACAAGCCCCGCGTCATCGTGGGCGTGATGATCGACGAGCCCAGCAACGGCCAGTACTACGGCGGTCTGGTGGCCGCACCGGTGTTCAGCGAAGTGGTGCAGCAAAGCCTGCGCCTGATGGGCGTGCAGCCCGACATGGCGGTCAAGCCACAGATCGTGACCGCCGTCGAGGAGAGCCTGTGATGCTGCACCTAAACACACCCGGCGAGGCGGCACAGTGGCTGCGCGCCCGCGTGGGCGGCAGCCTGCAGACCGACAGCCGAAAGCTCGGCGCGGGCGACGGCTTCATCGCCTGGCCCGGCGCCACCCAGGACGCGCGCCGACACGTCCCCGCAGCGCTGGCGCAGGGCGCGGCCGCCTGCCTGGTCGAACAGGAGGGCGTGGCGTCGTTCGGCTTCGACGACACACGCATTGCCGCCCTGCCCGACCTCAAGGCCCGCAGCGCGCTGGTGGCAGGCCTCTACCACGGCCAGCCCTCGCAGGCGCTCGATGTGCTGGCGGTGACCGGCACCAATGGCAAGACTTCCACCGTGTGGTGGCTGGCGCAGGCCCTGTCCGGCACGGCCCTGCAGCAGCCCCGGCGCTGCGCGATGGTCGGCACGCTGGGCGTCGGGTTTCCGCTGGCAGATGCAGCTGGCGGCGAGGCGGCACTGCACGGCCTGCTGGCCACCGGCCTGACCACCCCCGATGCCGTGCTGCTGCAGGGCAGCCTGCGCGCCTTCGTGGATGCGGGCGCGACAGCCTGTGCCATCGAAGCCTCGTCCATCGGCATCGTCGACCACCGGCTGGACGGCACCCGGATCCACACCGCGATCTTCACCAACCTGACCCACGACCATCTCGACTACCACGGCACGATGCAGGCCTACTGGCAGGCCAAGCGGCGGCTGTTCCTGTGGCCCGGCCTGCGCTGCGCCGTGGTCAACGTCGACGACGCGCACGGCCATGCGCTGGCCGCCGATCTGGCCGGCGCCGCGCTGGACCTGTGGACGGTCTCGCGCAACGGACCGGCGCGCCTGCGCGCCAGCGACCTCACCGACACCGCGACCGGCATGCAGTTCGTCGTGACCGAGGGCGCAGAGTCGCACCGGCTGCTCACCGGGCTGATCGGCCACTACAACGTGTCCAACCTGCTGGGCGTGCTGGCGGCCATGCGTTCCCTGGGCGTGCCGCTGGAGCAGGCGGTGAGCGCCTGCCGCAGCCTGCAGCCGGTGCCGGGCCGCATGCAGTGTGTCGTGCAAGACGGCCAGCCGATGGCCGTGGTGGACTACGCGCACACCCCCGACGCACTGGAGAAGGCTCTTGCCGCGCTGCGGCCCCTGGCGGCGCAACGGGGTGGCCAGCTGTGGTGCGTGTTCGGCTGCGGCGGCGACCGGGATCCCGCCAAGCGCCCGCTCATGGGAGCTGCCACCGCCCGCGGCGCCGACCGGGTGCTGCTGACCAGTGACAACCCGCGCAGCGAAGACCCCGGGGCCATCCTGCAACAGATCATGCCCGGCCTGGCGGGACATGCCGATGTGACGCTGCAGGTGAACCGCGCGCTGGCCATTGCCCACGCACTGCGGCACGCGCGTGCGGTCGATGTGGTGCTGGTCGCCGGCAAGGGGCATGAGGCCTACCAGGAAATCGCCGGCCGGCGCCTGCCGTTCTCCGATCTGGCCGAGGTGCACAAGGCACTGGCTGCGCGCCAGGGTGCGGCAGCGGCGCAGGGGGTGGCGGCATGATGATGACCCTGGCCCAGGCCCTGCAGGCGCTGCCCGGCGCCACCCCCGTCGGCGATATGGGCACCAGCGTGCTGCGCGTGCATACCGACACCCGCAGCCTGCAGCGGGGTGATCTGTTCGTGGCCCTCAAGGGGGAGCACTTCGACGCCAACCAGTTCCTGACCCAGGCGCAAGCCAGGGGCGCGGCTGCCGCCATCTGCCACCCCGGCGCCGGCCTGGCCGCGACCGGCCTGAGCGGGCTGGAGGTCGGGGACACCAAGGCCGCGCTGGGCGCGCTGGCGCGCAGCTGGCGCGCCCGCTTCACGCTGCCGCTGATCGCCGTCACCGGCTCCAACGGCAAGACCACGGTCACGCAGATGCTCGCCGCGATCCTGCAGTCCTGGAAGGCCGGCGCCGCGCTGGCCACCGAGGGCAACCTCAATAACGACATCGGTGTGCCGCTCACCCTGCTGCGCCTGCGCGACAGCCACCGGGTGGCGGTTCTGGAACTGGGCATGAACCACCCGGGCGAGATCGCGCAGCTCGCCGCCATGGCCTGCCCCACCGTGGCACTGGTCAACAACGCCCAGCGCGAGCACCTGGAGTTCATGGCCACCGTGGAAGCGGTCGCCCGCGAGAACGGCGCGGTGCTCAGCGCCCTGCCGGCCGACGGTGTCGCGGTGTTCCCGCATGCCGACGCGTACACCGGACTGTGGCGTTCGCTCGCCGGCAGCCGGCGCCACTGGACCTTCGCGCTGGAATCCGAGGGTGCCGCAGGCTCCGCCGATGCCGATGTCGTGGGCACCTCCGCCGTGTGGAACGGCCGCGCCTGGTCCGTGCGGACACGCACACCGGCAGGCGAGCTGGCGTTCAGGCTGCGCATCGCCGGCCGCCACAACGTGGTCAATGCACTCGCGGCCATCGCCTGCGCGCTGGCTGCCGGTGCTCCCCCGAAAAGCATCCTCCGCGGACTGGAGGCATTCGAGCCCGTCAAGGGCCGTTCACGCGCGATGGAGATCACCATGGGAAAGGCCGCGATCACGCTGGTCGACGACAGCTACAACGCCAACCCGGACTCGGTCAGTGCCGCCCTGCACCTGCTCGCCACCCTGCCAGCGCCCCGCCTGATGGTGCTGGGCGACATGGGCGAGGTGGGTGAACAGGGCGAGATGTTCCACGCACAGGCTGGCACGCAGGCATTGCAGCTGGGGATCGACCATGTGTTCACCCACGGCGCGCTGTCGCTGGCGGCAGCCCGGCAATGCACCGGCGCGCGCCATTTCGACACCATGAACGACCTCATTCCAGCCGTGCTGCAGCAACTGCCAGCCACAGCGTCGGTGCTGGTCAAGGGCTCCCGCTTCATGCGCATGGAGCGCGTGGTGGAAGCCATCACCCGGCACGCCCACGACCTCAGCGAGGAAACCCATGCCGCATGACCCACCGACCCGGGAGCTGCCATGCTGCTGAGCCTCGCGCAATGGCTGCAAGGCCTGTCGCCCGATCTGGGCTTCTTCCGGGTGTTCCAGTACCTGACCTTCCGCGCCGTCATGGCGGCACTGACGGCGCTTCTGATCGGCCTGATCGCCGGCCCGTTCGTCATCCGCCG
>JBIKTP010000155.1:0-6097 GCA_044348035.1 Burkholderiaceae bacterium | reverse complement strand
CCTGGCCTCGCCGAAGATCGCCGGAGAGCAGCAGCACGCGGACGAACTGCGCGACTGGCTCGCCGATTGACCGGCCCCACCTGATTTGCAAGCCCATGGGCGGTGGGGCTTTCACGGCACCGCCTGGCCGACATTGGCCGGACATCAACTTCACCTGGAGATTCACCATGCTCATTCGAAACACCCTGGCAGCTGCGATGACCGCAGCCGTGCTGCTGACTGCCACCGGTTGCGCGGTCACCCGCGGACAGGAAACCGTCGGCGCCTATGTCGATGACACCGGCATCACCACGCTGATCAAGTCGCGCTTCATCGAAAACAAGTCGGTTGACGCCGCTTCCATCAGCGTCGAGACGCTCAACGGCACCGTGATGCTCTCCGGTTTTGCCAAGAGCGGGACCGAGCGCATGACAGCCGAGAACATCGCCCGCGGCGTCAGCGGCGTGAAGCAGGTCAGGAACGAAATCGCGATCCGCCCGTAAACGAAAGGACACATGCCATGCAAAACCTATCCATCAAACTCTCCCGCCTGGGCGCCGCCCTGGTACTGGCATCGGCCGTGGTGCTTGGCGGTTGCGCCGGCATGACGCAGCAGGAAAAGGGCACCGCCACCGGTGCCGTGGTCGGCGGAGTGGTCGGCAATGTCCTGTGCGGCGGCCTGGCATGCACGGGTGTGGGCGCTGCGGTCGGTGGCGTCATCGGCCACGAGGTGACCAAGAAGCCTTGAGGTTGAGGGGCTCCCCGCAGCACGGGGAGCGGCGGCCTGCGGGATACTGCGGGTATGCCATCCGCAATCCTCATCGCGCTGCTGGGCGCCGAATCCACCGGGAAGACGGCCCTGGCACAGGCGCTGGCTGAGCAGCTCTCAGCGGCCGGCACGGACGCCGTGGCGGTCCCCGAGGCCCTGCGCGCCTTCTGTGACGCGCACGGCAGGGCTCCGCGGGCCGATGAGCAGGCCGAACTGGCCCGGGAGCAGGACGCACGCATTGCGGCGGCCGCCCGGACGCACACAGTGGTCATCGCCGACACGACGGCGCTCATGACGGCCGTCTACAGCGATGTGTACTTCAACGACCCGAGCCTGTACGAGCAGGCCCTGCGGGCGCAGCGTGCATTCGATCTGACCCTGCTGACGGCGACCGACCTGCCCTGGGTGGCCGATGGCTTCCTGCGGGACGGCCCGTCGATGCGCGAGAGCGTCGACGCACGCCTGCGCGCGGCGCTGCGCGAGGCCGATCTGCCATTTTCAGTCGTGGTGGGGCAAGACCACGCTCGGACCCGCGCCGCCCTCCAGGCCGTCTGGCGTTGCCTGCGCCCACCCCGCGATGTTCCTGATGCGCCGCGCTGGCGCTGGGTCTGCCAGCACTGCAGCGATGGCGCCTGCGAGGCCGCCCTGCTGGCGCTGGCGCGCTGAGTCACCGCGGTGGCCGGTCGCTCGTGTCGTTGCCGCCGGCCTTGACGGCCATATTGCCCACCCACCGACAGGTGAAGCTGCGGCAGCGGTACCGCAGGACCGGCCGCACCATGCTCAGCACACGGTTGTTGGGAGGCGGAGGCCTCATCGCATTTGCAAAAACCGGAAAAGCCCCGAGCCAAGTGGCAAGAATGACCGCTTCATACGGACTTTCGCATGTTCTTTGTCAATTCCCCGACGGTTTTTGCACGGTGTCAGAAACGGGGCAGCCCTGCATGGGCCGGATTGATGGGCTGCCCGCCACGGACCAGCTCGCGCCCGTACTCCGCGCAACGCACCAGGGTCGGGATCACCTTGCCCGGATTGAGCAGGCCGCGCGGGTCGAAGGCCTGCTTGATGCCCAGCATCTGCGCGTTCTCGGCGGCGCTGAACTGCACGCACATCGAGTTCAGTTTTTCCACGCCCACGCCGTGTTCACCGGTCACCGTGCCACCCATGGCCACACTCGTTTCGAGAATGTCGGCGCCGAACAGCTCGCAGCGGCGCAGCTGGTCCGCGTCGTTGGCATCGAACAGGATCAGCGGGTGCAGGTTGCCGTCGCCCGCATGGAACACGTTGGCGCAGCGCAGCTGGTACTTCTTCTCCATCTCCTGGATCGCCAGCAGGATGTCGGCCAGCCGCTTGCGCGGGATGGTGGAGTCCATGCACATGTAATCAGGGCTGATGCGTCCGCTGGCCGGAAACGCGTTCTTGCGCCCGCTCCAGAAACGCAGCCGCTCGGCTTCGTCACGGCTGACCGCGATGGCCGTGGCGCCGCTGGCCGTCAGCACCGCGCGCATGCGGCCGATCTCTTCCTCGACCTCTTCGGGCGTGCCGTCGCTCTCGCACAGCAGGATGGCGTCTGCCTGCAGGTCGTAGCCGGCATGCACATAGTCCTCGACGGCGGCGGTCATGGGCTTGTCCATCATCTCCAGCCCGGCGGGGATGATGCCGGCGGCAATCACGGCAGCCACCGCATCGCCCGCCTTGCGGATGTCGTCGAAGCTGGCCATGATGCAGCGCGCCAGCTGCGGCTTGGGCACCAGCCGCACCGTGACCTCCAGGGTCACGGCCAGCATGCCCTCGGAGCCGACGACCGCGGCCAGCAGGTCCAGCCCCGGGCTGTCAAGTGCGCCCGAGCCGAAAGTGACCGGTTCGCCCTCGATGGTGAGGCCGCGCACCTGCAGCACGTTGTGCAGGGTCAGGCCATATTTGAGGCAATGCACGCCGCCGGAGTTTTCCGCGACATTGCCGCCGATGGTGCAGGCGATCTGGCTCGAGGGATCCGGCGCGTAGTACAGGCCCAGTGGCGCCGCCGCCTCGCTGATGGCCAGGTTGCGCACGCCGCACTGCACCACGGCCGTGCGGCTGGCGGCGTCCACTTTCAGGATGCGGTTGAACTTGGCCAGGCTGAGCGTCACGCCGAGCGCATGGGGCATGGCACCGCCGGACAGGCCGGTGCCGGCGCCGCGCGCCACCACCGGTACCTCGAGGCGGTGACAGGTCTGCAGCACGGCGCGCACCTGCGCCTCGGTCTCGGGCAATGCCACCACCAGCGGGCGCTGGCGGTAGGCGGTCAGGCCGTCGCACTCGTAGGGTGTCGTGTCCTCGTTGTTCCACAGCAGCGCGTGGGCAGGCAGCACCCGTTGCAGGGCCTGCACCACTTCGGCCTGTCGGGCGGTGCGTTGCAGCTGGTCTGCCTGGGCGAGGGTGGCGGGTGCGTTCATGGTGTCAGGCTCTGGCATGGCAATGGTGGGAACTGTAGCCCATGGCTGCGGGGGGTGGCCGATATAATCCCGCACCTTTTCGACCAGCCCCGCAGCCTGGGGCCGCCCACCGTGTCCGATCGCCTCGCTGTCCTTCCCCAATACCTCCTGCCCAAGCAGGCGCTGACACGGTTTGCCGGGCGTGTGGCCTCCTGGCATGGGGGCGTCTGGACCACCCGACTGATCGCCTGGTTCGTGCAGCGGTACCGGGTCAACATGGCCGAGGCCGCCGACCCGGACATCCGCAACTACGAGACCTTCAACGAGTTCTTCACCCGGTCCCTCAAGATCGATGCAAGGCCGCAGGCCCGCTGCGACCTGACCTGCCCGGTGGACGGTGCGATCAGCCAGTTCGGCGCCATCGAGCGGGACCAGATCTTCCAGGCCAAGGGCCACCACTACAGCACGACCGCCCTGGTGGGCGGGGACGCCACCCTGGCGGCCCGCTTCCAGGACGGCAGTTTTGCCACTCTGTACCTCAGCCCGCGTGACTACCACCGCATCCACATGCCGTGTGCCGGGCGCCTGATGCGCATGGTCTACGTGCCGGGCGCCCTGTTCTCGGTCAACCCCACCACGGCGCGCGGCGTGCCGGGGCTGTTCGCGCGCAATGAGCGGGTGGTCTGCGTGTTCGAGTCGGCGCAGGGTCCTTTCGTGCTGGTGCTGGTGGGCGCGACCATCGTGGGCAGCATGGCCACCGCCTGGCATGGCGTGGTCAACCCGCCGCGCTCGCGCGATGTGCGCGAGTGGACGTATGCGCACACCCCGGTCCAACTGGCGCAGGGCGACGAGATGGGGCGGTTTCTGCTCGGCTCCACGGTGGTGATGCTTTTCCCGAAGGGCCGGACCGTGTTCAATCCGGGTTGGGTGGCGGGTGCCCCGGTGCGTCTGGGTGAGAAGATGTCGCAGTCCTGACGGTTGCGGCAGGTTCGGCAATTGCGGGAGGCACCATGGCACAACGTAGCGAGTGGCTGATTGGCAAGACCGAGGTGTCCTCCGACACCGGCGTGGTGGCCACCATGGTCCGGCAGGCGACCGAGGCCGGTGTCGCGATGCTGCAGCGGGGCGGCAATGCCATCGATGCCGCCGTGGCGGCAGGGTTTGCAGCCGGCGTGGCCGAGCCCTTCAACAGCGGCCTGGGCGGCATCGCGGTATTGGTCTACCACGAGGCCCGCACCGGCAAGACGCATGTGTTCGACGGCACCGGAACGCTGCCGGCTGCCACGCGGGCCGACCAGTTCCGCTTTGCCGACAGCGGGGCTGCCGCCGGCATCTATGGCTGGCCCGAAGTGGTCGACGATGCCAACAACACCGGTTACCTGTCGCCTGCAGTACCGGGCATGCCGGCCTGCCTGCTGGAGGCGCAGGCGCGCTTCGGGCGTCTTGCGCGCGCCGAGGTGATGGCCCCGGCCATCCAGCATGCCGAGCAGGGGTTTGCGCTGGACTGGTACATCACCCTGGGCATGGCCGTCAACCAGCACCGGCTGCAGAGGTTTCCCGAAAGCCGGCGCGTGATGTTCCGGCCCGATGGCAGCTGTTACCGCGCGCCGATGCTCGGAGTGGAGGGGGATATCTTCCGCCAGCCCGATCTGGCCCGCACGCTGCGCGCCATTGCCGCAGACGGCGCCGATGCCTTCTACCGCGGCCGCATCGCCGAGTTGATCGCTGCCGACATGCAGGCCCAGGGCGGCCTGCTGTCGCTGGACGACCTGGCCGGCTACCGGGTGCGTTATTCGGAGGGCGGCTTGAGTCGCAGTTACCACGGCTACCAGGTGGTCGGCGGGCTGGACAACACCGGGTATCCGACCGTGATGCAGGCGCTGGCCATCCTGGAGGGCTTCGACCTGGGCCGCAGCGCACCGGGCAGCGCCGAACAGCTGCACCTGATCGCCGAGGCGCAGCGCCTGGCCTTCCTGGACCGCTTCGCCCACCTGGGCGACGCCGACAGCGCGGAGCTGCCGATCCGCGGGATCCTGTCGCGCGGCTTTGCCGACGAACGCCGCCGCCTGATCCGCACCGACCGCGCCAACCCGGATGCGTTGGCCGGCAACCCCTGGCCGCACAACGGTGGCGGAGCAGCCAGCCACGCCGTATCGGCCGCAGCCGGCGAAGGCCAGACCACCCACCTGACCGTGATCGACAAGGACCGCAACATGGTGTCGTTGCTGTCCACGCTCGGCCAGCATTTCGGCTCGGCGGTGGTCGCGCGCGACACCGGCGTGGTGCTGAACAACGGCACGATGTGGTTCGACCCGGTGCCGGGCCGCGTGAACTCGCTTGCGCCCGGGCGGCGCATCATGACGGCGGGTGCGCCGGTGATCGTCGCCCGCGATGGCCAGCCGGTGCTGGCGGTCGGTGCGCCGGGCGGCCGGCGCGTCATCTCGGCGGTGATCCATTCCCTGGTGAACATGCTGGACCATGGCATGGGGCCGCAGCATGCCGTCAACACGCCCCGCGTGCACTGCGAAGGCAGGACCACGGTGGTGGATGTGCGCGTCGGTGCGCAGACGCTCGACGAATTGCGCCGCCTCGGCCACCAGGTCGAGGAACGCGAAGAGACCTTCTCGACCAGCTACTTCGGCCGGCCGAATGCCGTCATGGTGCAGCCGGGGACGGGGCGCCTGCTGGGCGGGGTCAACCAGTACAAGCCGACGCTGGCGATGGGGCTTTAGCGATGAGCACAGCGCCGGGCTGCCTCAGGTGCGCGCCAGGGGCTGGACGCGTCTGGACACCGGGCAAGAACGGGGCTCTGCGTCAAAGCCCCATCAGGAACTGGAATACGCTGTCCTGGAAACCGGGCAGCACCTCATGCCCGAAATCGGGAAACAGCTGGTAGGACTTGGCCGAGCCGATCTTGTTGTAGGCAGCGAACTGGGTC
>JBIKTP010000153.1:0-6104 GCA_044348035.1 Burkholderiaceae bacterium | reverse complement strand
GTTGCTGCTGACGGCCAAGCGCCCCTACATCTACACCGGTGGGGGCGTGCTCATGAGCAGTGCCTCGGCCGAATTGCGCACCCTGGTCGACATGCTGGGCTACCCCTGCACGAACACGCTGATGGGGCTGGGCGCCTACCCGGCCAGCGACCGCAAGTTCCTCGGCATGCTGGGCATGCACGGCACCCTGGAAGCCAACAACGCCATGCAGAACTGTGACGTCCTGCTGGCCGTTGGCGCGCGGTTCGACGACCGCGTGATCGGCAACCCGAAGCATTTCGCCCAGAACGAGCGCAAGATCATCCACATCGACATCGATCCGTCGAGCATCTCCAAGCGGGTCAAGGTCGACATTCCCATCGTCGGCGACGTCAAGGACGTGCTCAGCGAGATGATCGCCATGATCAAGGAAACCCCGGTGCGGCCGGATCCGCATGCGCTGGGCGCCTGGTGGGAGACCATCGATACCTGGCGCAAGCGCGAATGCCTGAAGTACGACCACGGCAAGGGCGATGTCATCAAGCCCCAGTACGTGGTCGAGACCCTCTGGAACATGACCAAGGACGTCGAGACCTACATCACTTCCGACGTCGGCCAGCACCAGATGTGGGCGGCCCAGTACTACCGCTTCGACGAGCCGCGCCGCTGGATCAATTCCGGCGGCCTGGGCACCATGGGCGTGGGCATTCCCTATGCGATGGGCATCAAGCTCGCCAAGCCCGATGCAGAGGTGTTCTGCATCACCGGCGAGGGCTCGGTGCAGATGTGCATCCAGGAGCTGTCCACCTGCCTGCAGTACAACACGCCGATCAAGATCTGCTCCCTGAACAACCGCTACCTCGGCATGGTGCGGCAGTGGCAGGAGATCGACTACGAAGGCCGCTACAGCCACAGCTACATGGATGCCCTGCCCAACTTCGTCAAGCTGGCCGAGGCCTATGGCCATGTGGGCATGCTGATCGAGAAACCCCAGGACGTCGAGCCCGCGCTGCGCGAGGCGCGCAAGCTCAAGGACCGCACCGTGTTCATGGACTTCCGCACCGACCCGACCGAGAACGTCTTCCCGATGGTCAAGGCCGGCATGGGCCTGACCGAGATGCTGCTGGGCTCCGAAGACCTGTAAAGGCCGCCGACCCACCCACTTTCCGCCTGCGGGCGGCTTCGGCGGCGGGCACGGCCCGCCGGTCCCCTCCACGATGAGTCTATTGCCTGCCAAGCCCGGTGGTTACCGCCACCGGGGGAGGGCAGCGAAAAGAGGAATCCCATGAAACACATCATTGCAGTACTGCTGGAAAACGAACCGGGCGCCCTGTCCCGGGTGGTGGGCCTGTTCTCGGCCCGCGGCTACAACATCGAGTCGCTGACCGTCGCCCCCACCGAAGACCCCAGCCTCTCACGCATGACCATCCAGACCACCGGGTCGGATGACGTCATCGAACAGATCACCAAGCACCTCAACCGCCTCATCGAGGTGGTGAAAGTGGTGGACCTGACCGAAGGCGCCTACACCGAGCGCGAGCTCATGATGGTGAAGGTGCGCGCGGTCGGCAAGGAGCGCGAGGAAATGAAGAGAATGGCGGACATCTTCCGCGGCCGCATCATCGATGTGACCGAGAAGAGCTACACCATCGAATTGACGGGCAACCAGTCAAAAAATGACGCGTTCCTGGAGGCGATTGAACGCAGCGCCATCCTGGAGACAGTGCGTACGGGTTCCAGCGGCATCGGACGCGGTGAACGGATACTGCGGGTTTGACAACTGAATTTGTTCAAGGAGAAAAAAGTGAAGGTTTATTACGACAAGGACTGTGATCTGAGCCTGATCAAGGGCAAGACCGTCGCCATCATCGGTTACGGCAGCCAGGGCCACGCGCATGCGCAGAACCTCAACGACAGCGGCGTCAAGGTGGTGGTCGGCCTGCGCAAGGGCGGCGCGTCCTGGCCCAAGGTGGAAAAGGCCGGCCTGAAGGTCGCCGAAGTCGCCGACGCGGTCAAGGCCGCGGACGTGGTCATGATCCTGCTGCCCGACGAGCAGATCGGCACCGTCTACAAGAACGACGTCGAACCCAACATCAAGCCTGGCGCCTCGCTGGTGTTTGCCCATGGCTTCAACGTGCATTACGGCCTGGTCACGCCCCGTGCCGACCTCGACGTCTGGATGGTCGCTCCCAAGGCGCCCGGCCATACGGTACGTGGCACCTACGCGCAAGGCGGCGGTGTGCCCCACCTGATCGCAGTGGCCCAGGACAAGTCCGGCCGTACCCGGGAACTCGCCCTGAGCTACGCCATGGCCAACGGTGGCGGCAAGGCCGGCATCATCGAGACCAACTTCCGCGAGGAGACCGAAACCGACCTGTTCGGTGAGCAGGCAGTGTTGTGCGGTGGCACGGTCGAACTGATCAAGGCCGGCTTCGAGACGCTGGTCGAGGCGGGTTATGCACCCGAGATGGCCTACTTCGAGTGCCTGCACGAACTCAAGCTGATCGTCGACATGATCTATGAAGGCGGCATCGCCAACATGAACTACTCGATCTCCAACAACGCCGAGTACGGCGAGTACGTGACCGGTCCGAAGATCGTGACCTCGGCCACCAAGGAGGCCATGCGCCAGTGCCTCAAGGACATCCAGACCGGTGAATACGCCAAGAGCTTCATCCTGGAGAACAAGGCCGGCGCGCCCACGCTGCTGAGCCGCCGCCGCCTGATGTCGGAGCACCAGATCGAGACCGTGGGCGAGACCCTGCGCGCGATGATGCCCTGGATCAAGAAGAACAAACTGGTCGACCAGACCCGCAACTGACGCGGCCGTCGGTCGTCGTCGCCATGCAAGGGCCACCGCGGTGGCCCTTGCTGTTCGTGGGGGCTGGCAGGCTGCTCCATGGCCCACTGCCGTACACTTGCCCTCCGGCTGACAGGCGCGCGTCCCCGGGCGCGATGCCGCTCTGTCCATCAACAATGCTGCCCCTGTCGCGGGCTGGAGGTCTTCATCATGCCGGACGGCGCAGATTTGGAATTGGGCGACGCCGAGACCGCGCTGGCGCGCAGGCGCCGCAAGGGCCTGTACATCCTGCCCAACCTGGTGACGCTGGCGGCACTGTTCGCGGGCTTCTACTCCATCGTGATGGCCATGAACGGCCGCTTCGACATGGCGGCGGTGGGCATCTTCTGTGCCATGGTGCTCGACAGCCTGGACGGCCGGGTGGCGCGCATGACCAACACGCAGAGCGCCTTTGGCGAACAGATGGACTCTTTGTCCGACATGGTGTCCTTCGGCGCCGCGCCGGCGCTGATCTCCTACGAATGGGCCCTGCGCGGCCTGGGCCGCTGGGGCTGGATCGCAGCCTTTGTCTACTGCGCCTGCGCTGCGCTGCGGCTGGCCCGCTTCAATGTCAATACCGGCGTGGTGGACAAGCGGTACTTCCAGGGCCTTCCGTCTCCGGCAGCCGCGGCCCTCCTGGCCGGCTTCATCCTGCTGATGACCGAACTCGGAATCAAGGGCCCGGCCGTGGCCTGGCCGATGTTCGGCCTGGCCCTGTTTGCCGGGCTGACCATGGTGACCAACCTGCCCTTCTACAGCTTCAAGGACATCAGCATGAAGCGCAGCGTGCCGTTTGCCGCGATCGTGCTGATTGCACTGGGCATTGCCGCCGTGAGCATCGACCCCGCCCCGGTGATGCTGGGCGTCTTCGTGGCCTACGGCATCAGCGGGTACGTGGTCTACATCTGGCGCAAGGCCAAGGGCATGCAGACCAGCGTGATCAGCACCTCGACCGACGAACCGGACGAACGCGGTCTGCATTGAGCAGGCCCTCCCACCCCCAGGAGCAGCGATGAGCGACAAACTCGTGATTTTTGACACCACCCTGCGCGACGGAGAGCAGTCGCCAGGCGCATCCATGACGCGCGACGAAAAGCTGCGCATCGCGCGCCAGCTCGAGCGGCTGCGGGTGGACGTGATCGAGGCCGGTTTCGCGGCCAGCTCGAACGGAGATTTCGAGGCGGTGCAGGCGATTGCCAATGCCATCAAGGACTCCACCGTGTGCTCCCTGTCCAGGGCCAACGACAAGGACATCGCGCGGTCTGCAGCGGCCCTGAAGGGCGCCAACAGCGCCCGCATCCACACCTTCATCGCCACCTCGCCGCTGCACATGGAGAAAAAGCTGCGCATGACACCCGACGAGGTGTTCGAGCAGGCCCGCCTCTCCGTGCGTTTTGCGCGCAACCTGGTGGCCGATGTCGAATTCAGCGCCGAGGACGGTTACCGCAGCGAGCCCGACTTCCTGTGCCGCGTGATCGAAGCGGCCATCAACGAGGGGGCGACCACCATCAACGTGCCCGACACCGTCGGTTATGCGATTCCCGAGCTGTATGGCAACTTCCTGCGCGACCTGCGCGAGCGGGTTCCCAACAGCGACAAGGCGATCTGGTCGGTGCATTGCCACAACGACCTGGGCATGGCGGTGGCCAATTCCCTGGCCGGCGTGAAGATCGGCGGGGCGCGCCAGGTCGAATGCACCATCAACGGGCTGGGCGAGCGCGCCGGCAACTGCTCGCTGGAAGAGATCGTGATGGCTATCCGCACCCGCAAGGACTACTTCGGCCTGGAGATGCGCATCGACCCGCAGCACATCCTGGCGGCCAGCCGCATGGTCAGCCAGACCACCGGCTTCGTGGTGCAGCCCAACAAGGCCGTGGTCGGCGCCAACGCGTTCGCGCATGCCTCGGGCATCCACCAGGACGGCGTGCTGAAGGCCCGCGACACCTACGAGATCATGCGCGCCGAAGACGTGGGCTGGACGGCCAACAAGATCGTGCTGGGCAAGCTCAGCGGGCGCAATGCCTTCAAGCAGCGCCTGGTCGAGCTCGGTGTCGCCATGGAGAGCGAGGCCGACACCAACACCGCCTTCGCGCGTTTCAAGGAACTGGCCGACCGCAAGAGCGAGATCTTCGACGAGGACATCCTGGCGCTGGTCAGCGACGAGAGCGTGACCCACGAGAACGAGCATTACCGCTTTGTGTCCCTGTCGCAGCACAGCGAAACCGGCGAGAGGCCCCATGCGTCCATCGTGTTCTCGGTGCAGGGCAGGGAGGTCCGCGCCTCCTCCGAGGGCAACGGGCCGGTGGATGCCTCGCTCAAGGCGATCGAGTCCCATGTGCTCAGCGGCGCCGACATGGTGCTGTATTCGGTCAACGCCATCAGCGGCTCCACCGAGAGCCAGGGCGAGGTGACCGTACGCCTGCAGCAAAGCGGGCGGGTGGTCAATGGCGTGGGAGCCGATCCGGACATCGTTGTCGCGTCCGCGAAGGCCTATCTGAGTGCCCTCAACAAGCTCCAAAGCAAGGCAGAACGGGTGCTGGCACAGGGCTAGCCGGCAGGTACTTTTCGCCGCACTTTAAAAAAGTCATGCAAGTACTTGATACTGCATGACTTTTTTGTTTAAACTCGGGCCATGTGCCGGTGCGCATGGGCGATCCGCCTGCCGCCATCCCATTTTTTTGAGCCGAGGTGCCCCTTGAACAAGACGCTGCGATTGCTTGCCCTGGCTTTTCTCTCCTTCGCACTGATTGCGCCGGTTGCCCATGCCAAGCCGGCCCAGCCGGCCCCGGGCAAGGTCGCCAAGGAGGCGCGCAACACCTCGGCGGCCAAACGCAAGCCTGCCCAGGCCAACCTGGCCAAGCGCAAGGCGGCATCGAAGGCCACCGCGGCCAAGCGCGGTTCTTCCAAGGCGGTCGTGGCCAAACGCTCGCGGGCCGGGCAGGCGCTCGCAGCCCGCAAAGCTCGACCGGTGGTGCGTGCAGCGGCCCCCGTGCGCCCGTCGTACGGCCAGTTGGCCGGTCTGCGCGAGCAGGGTGGCGCACTCGACATCAAGTCCAGCGTGGCCCTGGTGATCGACCAGGACACCCAGGAAGTGCTGTTCAGCAAGAACGAGCAGGCCGTGTTGCCGATCGCCTCCCTGACCAAGCTGATGACCGGCCTGATCGTCACCGAAGCCGGCCTGCCGATGAACGAGACCATCGTCATCTCGCAGGAGGACGTCGACACCGAAAAGGGCAGCCGCTCGCGCCTGCGGGTCGGCTCCGAGCTGACCCGTGGCGAACTCATG
>JBIKTP010000154.1:0-6104 GCA_044348035.1 Burkholderiaceae bacterium | reverse complement strand
CGGATCTGGTGGTGGTTTTGGCGGCCCGGGCCATGGTGAAGGTCGTAAGCCGCGCCACCTGCACTGAGCACCGCACCACCTGCAGCCTGGATGCCCGGAGTTTCCGCGCGGTGTTGCTTGACTTGGCCTCCGCTGTGATTCCAATGCCTTGTTTTCCGCGTGCTGCCTCTGGTCGGCCCGAAGCGGTGCGCTTGGGCGATTTATGTGCAAGCTTGGCTTGTCTTTCAGGAGCAGTTGCGGCGGATCTTGGAGCCGCAGCGCCAGAGAAACTCTGCATAACTGCCGGGAAAACCTGATTGCGCAGTGACGAGCCGCATGCGAGCATCGTGACCATGAACCAAGCCGATCTGGGTCTGAACCTGTCGACCGAACGAACGTGCAAGCGGGAGTTTCTGGCGGAAATGCAAACCGTGGTGCCATGGGCAGACTTTCCGGAGCTGATCGCCCCGCATGCGCCCGAAGGCAAGGAGGGCCGCCCGCCGTTTGCCTTGGAGAGCACGCTGCGCGTGCACTTCGTTCGACAATGTTTCAACCTGAGTGACCCGGCGATGGAAGAGGCGCTGCACGATGTGCCGCTGTTTCGGGAGTTTGCCAATCCCGGCTGGGATGCCCGGTTGCCCGACGAGAGCACGATCCTGCGCTTTGGCAAAACTCCAAGTCCACGCCACCTGTTCGAGCGCCATGAGCTGGCCGAGCAGATCGTTGGGACCGTCAATGACCTGCTGCAAGCCAAGGGGCTGTTGCGCAAGGCCGTTACGGTGGTCGATGCCACATTGATTGCGGCGCCGAGTTCCACCGAGAACGCGGCGCGGGACCGTGACCCCGAGAAGAATTCGACCAAGAAGGGCAGGCAGTGGTACTTCGGAATGAAGGCCCCCATCGGAGTTGATGCCGGTTCGGGCTTGGTACGCACGGTTCGAGGCACTGCGGCCAACGTCAATGATGTAGTCGAGGGCAACAGCCTGCTGCATGGCGATGAGACCGTCGTCTTCGCCGATGCGGGCCAAGGTGGAGCATCCGTTTCGGGTCCTCAAGCGCCAATTCGGCCACACCAAGGTGCGCCGGCGCGGGCTGAAGAAGAACACCGCGCCACTGATCACGTTGTTTGCGCCGTCCAACCTGTGCATGGTGCGCAGAAAACTGCGAGTATTGGGTGGACAAGTCCATCCAAATCGGGCCCTTGCAGTGTAAGAGGCCGCAAATGCGGCGCCAATTGGACCAACACCCGGCATTCCGGGCGGCTTACGCTGCGAAATCTGCTCTATTGTTGATGTCCGTGTCGTAATCACACTGGATACGAGTTATTGAGAGTTTCCTTGACACTGCATATGCGAAAAAAAGTTAACGTCGACGAGTTGATAGTCGGCATGTACCTTGAAAGAATCGACGCTTCTTGGATCAGAAACCCGTTTTGGCGCGGCAGCTTTGTCATCTCCGACTCCAAGGAAATTGACCTGATCAAGGCCAGCAAGATTGCCGAGGTCTGGATCGACACGAGCAAGGGCCTGGATGTGGCGCAGCAGTATGGCGAATTTCCCAAAACGATGCCAGCCGGATTGTCCGAGTTGCAGCCTGCCGTGGCGATCATGCCGGCGCAAATGGGCGAAGAACTTGTCAGGGCCACCCGGATCTGCGACCAGGCGAAACAGGCGGTCACCTCGATGTTCCTTGAAGCCCGTATGGGCAACACGATCGACGTGGACGGGGCAGGGCAACTGGTGAAGAACATATTCGACTCCGTGTCGCGCAATGCCAGCGCCCTGATCAGCTTGGCACGCCTGAAGACTGCGGACGACTACACCTATATGCATTCGGTGGCAGTCTGCGCCTTGATGATCGCCTTGGCGCGTCAACTGGGACTCGATGAGCATCAGGCCCGTGCAGCCGGCGAGGCCGGTCTGCTGCATGACATGGGCAAAGCCCTGATTCCGATGGAGTTGCTCAACAAGCCGGGAAAACTCACCAAAGAGGAGTACGCCATCGTCCGTGGGCACCCTGAACTGGGCCATGCCTTGCTCTGCAAGGCATCCGGCGTCAGTGACATCGCGCTCGACGTGTGCCTGCACCACCACGAGAGAATGGACGGCGCAGGGTACCCGATGGCGCTCAGGGGCGACCGGATCAGCCTGTTTGCGAAGATGGGCGCGGTGTGCGACGTGTATGACGCCATCACCTCCAACCGGCCCTACAAGGCAGGCTGGGATCCGGCGGAGTCGGTGCGCAAGATGGGCCAATGGGCCGAGGGACATTTCGACCCTGTTGTGTTCCAGGCCTTTGTCAGGAGCCTGGGCATCTATCCTGTGGGGTCCCTGGTGCGCCTGAATTCCGGTTTGCTGGGCGTGGTGATACTTCAGAACCCCAGTGCGTTGACAATGCCTGTCGTCAAGGTTTTCTTTTCCACCAAGGCCGGCGAGCGCATCGAGCCCGCTGTACTCGATCTGTCAGAGCGCCACGTTCGCGAGAAGATCGTGGCGCGCGAGGATCCTGCCAAATGGCGGTTCCCCGACCTCAATGCCCTGTGGTCCGCCGGCGAGGTAAACTTTTTCTCCTGAGCGGCAAGGCCCATGCTGGCGCTCAGTACCCTCGGGTAACGGGCATCTCCACCTCGCTTGGACGGTCTGCGTATTTGCCCAGTTCGAGTTTGGCGATGGCATTGCGGTGCACTTCATCCGGTCCATCGGCGAACCGCAGAGTGCGCGCCGTGACATAGGCATAGGCCAGCGGAAAGTCGTCGCACATGCCGCCACCGCCGTGCACCTGGATGGCCCAGTCGATCACCTCGCAGGCCATTCGCGGTGCGACGACCTTGATCATCGCGATCTCGTTCCTCGCCACCTTGTTGCCCGCGACATCCATCAGCCATGCCGCCTTGAGCGTGAGCAGGCGCGCCATGTCGATCTTGCAGCGGGCTTCGGCGATGCGCTCTTGCGTGACGGTCTGCGAGGCCACGGTCTTGCCGAAGGCGACGCGGGCGGACGCCCGCCGGCACATGAGTTCGAGTGCGCGCTCGGCCAGCCCGATCAGGCGCATGCAGTGGTGGATGCGTCCCGGACCGAGTCGGCCCTGGGCGATCTCGAAGCCGCGCCCTTCGCCCAGAAGGATATTGCCCACCGGCACACGCACGTTGTCGAAGAACATCTCCACGTGGCCATGCGGGGCGTCGTCATATCCCATGACATTGAGCGGACGCACGATGCGCAGCCCGGGTGTGTCGGCCGGTACCAGCACCATGCTTTGCTGCGAGTGGCGCGGAGCCTGCGGGTCGGTCTTTCCCATCACGATGAAGATCGCGCAGCGCGGGTCGGAGGCGCCGGATATCCACCATTTGTGGCCATTGATGACATAGTCGTCGCCCTGGCGCGCAATGCGGGTGGCAATGTTGGTGGCGTCGCTGGACGCCACCTCGGGTTCGGTCATCGCGAAGGCTGAGCGGATCCTGCCCTCCAGCAAGGGCTGCAGCCAGCGGGCCTTGCTTTCCTGCGACCCATAGCGGGCGATGGTTTCCATGTTGCCAGTGTCTGGCGCCGAGCAGTTGAACACCTCGCTGGCCCACGGGATCCGCCCCATGATCTCGGCCAGTGGCGCATATTCCTGGTTGGTGAGACCGGCGCCGGAATAACCGGAGGCGGCTGCACTGTCGACCGGCAGAAAGAGGTTCCACAGCCCGGCGGCCTGTGCCCTGGGCTTGAGCCTTTCGATCGTCTGCAGCGCGGTCCACCGCCGGCCGGCCAGGGTGTTGGCCTCCAGTTCCTGGCGGTAGTCGGTTTCTGCAGGGTAGACATGCTCGTCCATGAATCGCTGCAGCCTGGCCTGCAGTTCCTGGGTCTTGGCGGAATAGGCGAAATCCATGGGGGTTCTCCGGTGGGGGATGCCTCAAGCAGGCAGTGGAAACGTCAGGCCTGCTGTGCGAACTGCCACGCCATGCGGGCCATCGGGACGACGCCCCGGGCCGACTGCTCCGCTTGCGCGCTGGACGCGGTGCCTGCCTCGATGCGCTTGGCAATGCCCTGCAGGATGGCCGCGATGCGGAACATGTTGTAGGCCATGTAGAAGTTCCAGTCCTGTCGCAACTCGGCAGGAGTGGCCAGGCCGGTGCGTTCACAGTACCACGCGATGTAGCGTTCTTCGCTGGGAATGCCCAGGCTGGCGATGTCGAGCCCTCCGATCCCCCGGAATGCGCCCGGGGGAATATGCCAGGCCATGCAGTGGTAGCTGAAGTCCGCCAGCGGATGGCCCAGCGTGGACAGTTCCCAGTCCAGTACGGCGATGGCGCGGGGTTCGGTGGAGTGGAACATCAGGTTGTCCAGCCGGTAGTCGCCGTGCACGATGCTGGTCTTGCTCTCGTCGCGCGCGCTGTCCGGCATGTTGGCTGGAAGCCAGGCGATCAGCTTGTCCATCTCGTCGATCTGTTGCGTTACCGAGGCCACATACTGCTTGCTCCAGCGGCCGATCTGCCGCTCGAAGTAGTTGCCCGGCCTGCCGTAACTGGCCAGGCCCTGCTGGCGGAAGTCGACCGTGTGCAGCGCAGCGATCACGCGGTTCATCTCTTCGTAGATCCTGGCCCGTCTGTCCGGGGTCATGCCTGGCAGGGACTGGTCCCACAAGACGCGGCCCTGCATGAACTCCATGATGTAGAAGGCGCGCCCGATCACCGCCTCGTCCTCGCACAGGCAATACATGCGCGGCACCGGCACGGGGGTGCCCTGCAGCCCGCGCATCACCGCGAACTCGCGTTCCACCGCATGCGCTGATGGCAGCAGCTTGGAGACAGGGCCGGGCTTGGCGCGCATCACGTAGCTGCGTTGCGGGGTGATCAGCTTGTAGGTCGGATTGGATTGCCCGCCCTTGAACATCTCGACGCTCAGGGGGCCCTGGAAGCCTTCGAGGTTGCCCTCCAGCCAGGCATGCAGGGCAGCGGTGTCGAAAAGGTGTTGGCCGCTCACCGCGCGGGTACCGACGTAATTGTCGAAGTCGCTCATGGGGAATCTCTCACGGTTCAGTTTCAACGATGCGCATGAGCGCGTGGCGATTGCGTACCACCAGGCCACCGGGCTCGATCCGGATGATCTCCTCGCGCTCCATCGACTTGAGCTCCTGGTTGACGCGCTGGCGCGATGCTCCCAGCAATTGGGCGAGCTCCTCCTGCGCCAGTTGCAGTCCGATGCGCATTTCGGTGGCGTTGGACAGGCTCGCGACACCATAGCTGCGTACCAGGTGGATCAGTTGCTTGGCGAGCCGCGCGCGCAAGGGCAGGGTGTTCAGGTCCTCGACCAGACCGTACAGCTGGCGGATGCGGCGTGCGTGCAGGCGCAGCATGGCTTCGTAGAGCTCGACATGGGTCGACAGGATCTTCTTGAAATCGGCCTTGGCCACACACAGGGTGGTGCATTCGCCATGCGCATAGGCATCGTGGGTGCGACGGTCGCCGTCGAATATCGAAACGTCCCCGAACCAGATGCCGGGCTCCACATAGGTCAGGGTGACCTGCTTGCCCGAGATGGAGGTCGAGCTGACCCTTACGGCGCCTTTGGCACAGGCCAGCCATTCCTCGGGTGGATCGCCGCGCGCGGCGATCAGGTCGCCGTCGCGAAATCGCTTGACGTAAGCGCATCGGAGGATGTCGTGCCGCAATGAGGGAGAGAGTGAACTGAACCAGCGACCGGAGTTGATCGCCTCGCGTTCCTCGATGGTAAGGATCGGGTTGTCCATGGCCTGTCTTTTCCGTGACTGTGGATCCCGAGAATTGTCGCGCGCGGGACGGTGGCCGGGCCGTCAGGCCTCGATGTGCAGCAGGCTCAGGCCGATCGCGCCGCGTCGCCGCAACCAGGGGCTGGGCCGGTAGCGGGTGTCTCCATACACGGTCTGCATGTTGAACAGCACCTCCAGCACGTTGGTTGGCCCGTACAGGTTGCCCATCTCCAGTGGCCCCATCGGATACCCCAGGCCCAGCTTGACGGCTGTTTCCAGGTCCTGCGGCAAGCAGACCCCCTGCTGGCACATGTCGGAGGCGATGTTGACGATGGCAGCCACGACGCGCTGGGTCACGAAGCCGCCGCTGTCGCGGATGACGCTCACCGGTTTGCCGTCCCGTGCCATCAGGGCAT
>JBIKTP010000152.1:0-6106 GCA_044348035.1 Burkholderiaceae bacterium | reverse complement strand
GGTTGATCGGCCGTACCCAGACGGACGGGCCCTCCGACCATGCGCTGGTCCACCAGTTGCAGGACGGCCTGCAGCTGCGCAGCCTGGCCGACTGGGCCACCGGCCGCAGCCCGCCAGCGGCACCCTGGACACCGGCCGCCCGTCGGCCCCCGCCGCCAATCAGCCAGATGCAGGACATGGACGTGACGCGCTTCTTCACGCAGCTGGCCCGGCTGATGCTGGACAACCCGCCCACGGCCGCGGACGCGCCGATGCTGCTCAAGCTGGCGCGCATCGGGGTCGCACCCGGCAAGGCCCCGCAATGGGGACTTGTGGACCGATGGGCCATTGCCCTGGGCCGCTTGATCGCGGACCATACGGTCGCCCGGGAGCTGGGCAAGCGTCCCACCGTACGCGGCTGGATCACGCCACCGGCCATGATCGGCAACTTCGGCACCCACTACAACATCCGTGCGGTGGTGGCGATGATCGGCCTTGGCGCCAACCTGCCGGCCGATGCGATGTACCCGAGCGCCGCCGTCGACCGCGACGGCCAGGCACTGCATGGCCGGCACCGCTACCGGCTGCATTTCGCCAAGGGCAGCTTGCCGCCGGTCCATGCGTTCTGGTCGGTCACGGCCTATGGGGCCGATGATTTCCTGATCGACAACCCGCTCAAACGCCACAGGCTGGGCGACCGGGACCCGCTGCGCTACAACCCCGATGGTTCGCTCGACCTGTGGATCCAGGCCGAGGCACCCGAGGCCGCGCGCCAGGCCAACTGGCTGCCGGTCAAGGCCGGCGAACCCTTTCTGCTCAACGCCCGCCTCTACTGGCCCAAGCCGGAGGCGCTGGACGGCCGCTGGGGCATGCCCGGCATCGAGAAACTGGACTGAACCATGCAGATGCAGACCGTGCAGATTCTGGGCGCCGTCGCGGTGCTGACCTCCTTCGCAGTGGCCGAACTGCTGCAAAAGCGCTTCTTCGCGCCCGAGGCCACGCGTGAGGACAACCGGCTGGACATCGCAGTGACGCTGATGTTCCCGCTGATCTCGCTGGGCGTGCTGACGGTCTCCACCGGCTTGTGCGCGCGCTGGATGCCGGGCCTGCAGGGTGCCCTGGCAGACTGGCCCTGGTGGCAGATGCTGGCAGTGCTGCTCGTGGCCGATGACCTCACGCAGTACTTCTGGCACCGGCTCAGCCATACCTCTGCGCTGTGGCCCCTGCACCGGGCCCACCATTCCGCAGCCTACATGAGCGTGCGCATCGTCTACCGCAACAACGCCTTCTACTACGCGTTGATGCCGGGCCTGTGGTTGTCTGGCGCGCTGGTCTACCTGGGTTTCGGCTGGGTGTATGTGGGATACACCATCGTGAAGCTGGCCGTCATCATGGGCGCCCACTCGGCGGTGCGCTGGGACCAGTGGCTCTACCGCCACCGTGCCCTGCAGCCGCTGGCCTGGCTGGTGGAGCGCACGATCTCGACGCCAGCCACGCATTTCGCCCACCACGCGCTGGTGCAGGACGACGGCATCGGCCGCTACACCGGCAACTACGGCAACCTGCTGTTCCTGTGGGACGTGCTGTTCGGCACCGCCCACTTTTCGCGAAAGTACCCGCCAGCCTACGGCCTGACCGATGACCGTCGCCACGGGCCGGAACCCTGGCTGACGCAGTTCACCTACCCGCTCAGGCGCTCGCGCCGTGCAGAGACCGTGCTGGGCACAGGGACACACCGGCCTCCGGCCGCCTGACCCACCAAAACTCACGATCGCAGTACGCACGCCACAACCACACAACCGCCCCCAGACCGCCCGCAAGGCAGGTATCTCGGCTTGGCTCGGGAACGGGACTTGGAATAAGTGCGAAGGCAAAGTCGTCGACATCGGTGTCACTTCAGTCGCCAAGGCTCGTTGTCGGGGATGCGAGGCATTTATCATTCAGGCGCTGACGCGCTGGGCACCCGGAGGGCGACCATGAATGCAACCATTGAACAGAGCTTGATGCCGAAGATCCGCACGCTGACGCCTCAGCAGTTGGCCGAGGTGGAAGACTTCGTGGAGTTCCTGGCCGCCAAGGCCAGCAAGCGCAGCGCGCTGGATCGGCTGCTGGCCATCGCGCCGGCATTGGAAGCGGCCGGCGCGGCGCCGATGAACGAGGACGAGATCGCCGCCGAGATTGACGCCGCACGCGCAGAACGCCGGGCGCGGCAATCCGCCTCCACCAGCGTCGCTACCAGCAAGGGCTCGGGTGCGGATAGTTGTTGACACCAACGTCGCGTTGTCGGCGCTGCTTGAAGAACTGGCCGACGTGCTCACGCGGCCGTCAGCCGCCAAGCGGCTGGCCTTGATCGACAAGACCGCCAGTGCGGTGCTGGCCGATTACGTCGACGCCATCGAACTGGTCGAACCTGTCACCGTGCCGCGTGTGGTGGTCGGCGATGTCGATGACGATCAGGTCATTGCCGCCGCGTCGCAGCGCGCGCCGTTCTGATCGTCTCGGGAGATCGCAAACATCTGCTGCCCCTGGGCAGCCACCAGGGCATCGGCAGCGTCGAGGCGGCTGAGGCGATCAGGCGGATCGCAGCGGGCGCCTAGGACAACGGCGCTCAATTGGCAGCATCTAGGCCGGTGCCGCACCTGAAGGCATGGAAGCGGCAGGGGCGGCCACAGGAACATGGTCACGGATCAGGTAGCGGGTGATCAGGCCCTTGAGGTAGTCCTTGGTCTGCGGCGGGTTGGTCGGCCGGCTGAGCGCCTGGTTGCTGCCGACAATGGCCAGATAGAACAGCGCCGCCAGGTCGGACGCCATGCGCGCATCGCCGGTCAGCCGCTGAAACTTGCTTTCGAACACCCGCAGGCGCAACCCGTCCACCTCCAGCAGCATGCGCGCCACATGCGGGTCGCGCCGGCCCAGGCCGCGCAGGGCGAGTTCGAAGCGCATGTTCTCCAGGTTGGTGCCGCCGTGGGCCAGCGCGGCATCCAGCAGCCGCTCCAGATCGACCTGCGGGTCTTCGTGGAAGGCTGCCTCCAGGGCGCGGCCGATGGCGGTTTCGCGCGCGTGCCAGCGCGCCAGCAGCGCCGACACCAGCTCGGCATGGTCCACGAAATGCCAGTAGAAGCTGCCGCGCGTGACACCCAGTGCGGCGGCCAGCACCAGCACGCGCACCTGGTCGAACCCGCCCTCCACCACCGCCTGGAAGGCGGCGTCGAGCCAGTCGTCGCGCGACAGCTTCGGGGTCTCGTTCGCCAAGGGCGCACGTTTGCGGGTTTTACCGGCGGCTGCAGTCTTGACCATGACCTGTTTCCCTTCCGAAGGCAATTGTCGGGCGCTTCGCGGCGCAACCGGCCGGCTTGGCGAAAACCCTGAGCCGCCGCAGCGACAGACGTGCTACATTGCCATCACAATACACAAGTGTACGGTGATTGTCACCCAGCCGCACCATGCCCTCGATCAAGACACTGCTGATGCCGGCCGTGAGCCAACGGCTGCTGTCGCGCGAGCGCGTGCTGGCGCTGCGGGCCCGGGCCGAGAAAAAACGACTCGCCACAGGTGCGCGCCATGTAGTGCACTACTTTCACCAGGTGGACGACCCCTACAGCGCGCTGGCAGCGGCCAGCCTGCCGCGCCTGCTCGAGCGCTACGACATCGACCTGCAGGCCCATGTCGTCGGGCCGCCGCCCGACAGCGCAGCCCCCGAGCGGGAGCGGCTGGTCGCCTACAGCCGGCGCGACGCAGCCCTGCTGGCCCGCCACCATGGGCTTGAATTCCACGATCCCGGGGGCCAACCCTCCAGCGACGCCGTGGCGCAGGCCGCGCAAGGCCTGGTGGCGGCCATCGCGGCCGGGCGGTTCGCCGCCGTCGCCGGCCCCGTGTCTGCATCCCTCTGGGGGGGTACAAGCCCGTCCGGCGAACTCGGCGAACTGCCGCGGGCCACGGCGGCTGCGACGGCATCGCACCAGGCCGCCGCGCAGCGCCTGCGCCAGCAGAACGGCCACTACCTGGGTGCGACCTTCCTGTACGCGGGCGAGTGGTACTGGGGCATCGACCGCCTGCACCACCTGGAGCAGCGACTGCAGGCCCTCGGCGCACAGCGCCCCGCGGTGCGGGGGGCCCTGTTTCCACCGGCCCCCGACTGGGATGCACCGGTGCAGGTTTCCCGACCGCAGCCGATCGACTTCTTCGTATCGCTGCGCAGCCCGTATTCGGCCATCGTGGCCCCGCGCGTGTATGCGCTGGCGCGCCATGCCGGCGTGCCGGTGCGGCTGCGTTATGTGCTGCCGATGGTGATGCGCGGGCTGCCGGTACCCCGGGAAAAGCGCAGTTCCATCAGCCTGGACGCCGCCCGCGAGGCCCACCTGCGGGGCATCCCGTTCGGCCGGCTCAACGACCCGGTGGGCCGCCCCACCGAACGCGGGCTCGCGCTGATCCCGCTGGCGCAGCGCAGCGGCCGCGAAGAGGCCTATCTGCTGTCCTTCATGCGCGGGGTCTGGGCCGAAGGCATCGACGCCGGCAGCGACCGGGGCTTGCGCCGCATCGCCGAGCGCGCAGGGCTTGGCTGGGACGACGCCCGCGCTGCGCTGCGCGACGAGGGCTGGCGCAACGTCGCCGAGACCAACCGCGAGGCGCTGTTCGCCCTGGGCCTGTGGGGCGTGCCCTCGTTCCAGGTCGGCGATGTGGCGGTATGGGGCCAGGACCGCTTGTGGGCGGTACAGGATGCCCTGATGCAGACTGGCGCGCCAGTGCCCGCAAAGGAGGCACCTTGAGCGCCGCCCGGCCCCTCCCGACGCGCTCTCAGCGCGGCGCGCGGCGCGAGGGCACCTCAGTGACCCATCGCTTGCTGCGCCTATTGCTGGCCACCGCCCTGGCGGGTGCGGCCACGCTCTCGCTGGCTGCCAAGCGGCCCAATATCGTGGTGCTGGTCGCCGACGACTGGGGCTTCACTGACGTGGGCGCCTATGGCGGCGAGATCGCCACGCCCCACCTGGACGCACTGGCCCGCGCCGGCACACGCTTCTCGAATTTCCATGTGGCGGCCTCCTGCGCCCCCACGCGCTCGATGCTGCTCACCGGCGTGGACAACCACCGCAGCGGCGTGGGCAACCTGCGCGAGACCATGCCGCAGTCGCACCTCGGGCAGCCCGGCTACCAGGGCTCGCTGACCCCGCGCGTGGTCACCGTGGCCAGCCTGCTGCAGGATGGCGGCTACCGCACCATGATCGCCGGCAAGTGGAATGTGGGCTCCGAGCCCTACAACCTGCCCCACCGGCGCGGCTTCGACCAGTCGATCGTGCAGGGCGACACCGGCTCCGACAACTGGGAACCCGCCAAGCGCTACCTGCCCCATTCGGCCAAGGTCGAGTGGTTCGAGAACGGTCAGCCGGCGAAGATGCCCGCGGAGTTCTATTCCTCGACCTATTTTGTCGACCGCACCATCGACTACCTGCGCAGCGGACAAGGCAGCGGCAAGCCCTTCTTCGCCTATGTCGGCTTCCAGGCCAACCACGTTCCGCTGCAGGCCCCGCGCGCATTCATCGACAAGTACCGCGGCCGCTACCAGGAGGGCTGGACCGTGCTGCGCCAGCAGCGGCGCGACCGGGCGGCCGCACTGGGGCTGATACCGAAGGACACCCCGCTGGCGGTGATGCCCACCACCCGCAACTGGGACAGCCTGAGCGACAAGGAAAAACGCTACGAGGCACGGCGCATGGAGGTCTACGCCGGCATGGCCGACGCGATGGACCACGAAGTCGGGCGGCTGGTGGCACACCTGCGCCAGAGCGGGGAATTCGACAACACCGTGTTCGTGTTCCTGTCGGACAACGGCAGCGAAGGCTCGGACTACGCCGACGCCCAGATCTGGCTGGCCACCCAGTATTCCCAGGACATCGACCGGCTCGGCGGCAAGGGCGGCTACGGCATCGTGGGCCCCAGCTGGGCCAGTGCCTCCGCCTCACCCCTGGCAACCTACAAGTTCTACGCGGGCGAAGGGGGCTTGCGGGTGCCGCTGATCATCTCGGGCGTGCCCGGCAGCCCCGCCAACCAGATCCACCACAGCCTGACGCACGTGAACGACATCGTGCCCACGCTGCTGGAGCTGGCCCGGCTGGCGCACCCCGGCACCACC
>JBIKTP010000151.1:0-6146 GCA_044348035.1 Burkholderiaceae bacterium | reverse complement strand
AAGATCCAGCGCTTCAGGCTGCGGGAGCGCGCGTCCGGGGCAGCATGACCCACAAGGCCAGCCGCTCCAGCCCGCGGGAGAACAGGGCCAGGCCGGCGAATATGGCAAGCCACAGCACCACCAGCGCCAGCAGCAGGCCGCCACTGGTCCAGGCATCCACCATGCGGTCGCCCACGACCACCAGGGTCGAGATCACGGTGGCCAGCAGCACGTGGTAGAAGCGTCGCACACTGGCGCTGGCCCTGCTGCGGCGCAGTGCCGAGAGCGGTACGGGGGTGGATGACCAGGGCCCGGGGTGGGGCCTGGCAGGCGGGTTGTCGATGGTGACGGGCATGGCGCGGGCTCCCTGAAGATGCGTCTGGCCACTGAAATGGCACTGGAGACATGCTAGGACGAAGTGCCAGGGCATTCCACTTCAAGTTGGTGATGGCGGCCATTCACTGCCGCAATGAGCGACCTGCCCGCCGCAGAGGCCCGGCCCGCAGAACGCTTCCTGACGGCGAACAAAGCCGGGCCTTGCCGCCCGCTGGTCATGAGGAGCGGAACTCGCGCAGCAGCAGATACAGGCCGCTGGCAATGATGACGGCCGTGCCCATGACCACCATCAGGTCGGGCACGTGGCCGAACACCAGCCAGCCGAAGAAGCCCCAGTAGATGACCTGCTGGTAGATGAAGGGCCCCAGCACCGCCGCCGATGCGTAGCGGTGGGCATGGGCGCTCATCATGTGGCCGAAGTTGCCGAACACGCCCAGGGACAACAACAGCACCCATTGCAGCCAGCCCTGCGGCGTCTGCCAGACCGCCACGCCCAGCGGCAACAGCAGGAGCGATGGGATGATGGCCGACATCAGTTGCGTGGCCGCTGGAGACTCTGTTGCCGCCAGCCGGCGCGTCAGCAGGTTGAACAGCGCATACAGGATCGCATTGCCGATCGACAGGAAGATGGCCGGATGAAACGCCTGCGAGCCGGGCCGCACGATCAGCAGCACGCCTCCGAACCCCGCCAGGATGGCGAGCCATCGGTGCGCGTCGAGCCGCTCGCCCAGGAACCGGGCACTGATCACCGCGACCAGGATGGGTACCGTGAACTGGATCGCGCCGGTGATGTCGAGCTGCAGGTAGACCAGGGCCCAGAGGTTGAGCGAGGTCATCACTGCCACCATGACGCCACGCACCATCTGCAGCTTCCAGTCGTTCACCTGGTACAGGCGCCGGCCGTATCGCGGCGTGAGCACGGCAATGCCCAGCACGGCATGGGTCAGGAAGCGCAGCCACACGACCTGCAGCACCGGCAGGCTGGCCACCAGGTACTTGCCCACGATATCGATCGACGCATAGGACAGCGCCACACCGCACATCAGCGCAATGCCGATGCGCCGGTTGCGCGCGGAACCTTCGGCCAGCAGGCTGTGGGCGGGCCCTTCGCCTGTGCTGGCAGCTGTCATGCGGCGGCCGCCCTCAAAGCCGCTCGCTCACCCAGCCCTGCACGCTGGCCAGCGCTGCGGGCAGGCCGGCCGGGTCGGTGCCGCCGGCCATGGCCATGTCCGCCTTGCCGCCGCCCTTGCCGCCCACCTGGCCGGCCACGAAATTGACGAGTTCACCGGCCCGGACCTTGCCGACCAGATCGGCGGTGACACCGGCTGCCAACTGCACCTTGGCGCCATCGACGGTGGCCAGCAGGATCACCGCGCTCTTGAGCTTGTCCTTGAGCTTGTCCATGCTCTCGCGCAGGGTCTTGGCGTCCGCGCCGTCCAGGCGCACCGCCAGCAGGCGCGCGCCCTTGATGTCCACCGCCTGCTGCAGCAGCTCGTCGCCCTGGCTGGAGGCCAGCTTGCCCTTGAGCGCGGCGATCTCCTTCTCGAGCTGCTTCACATGCTCGAGCATGCCCTTGACGCGTTCATGCACCTCGGCCACCGGCGCCTTCACCGTTCCAGCGACCTGCGTGACGGTGTTCTCCAGACTCTGCAGGTAGGCCAGCGCGCCTTCGCCGGTCACCGCCTCGATGCGGCGCACCCCGGCTGCCACACCGCCTTCGGACACCACCTTGAAAAGGCCGATGTCGCCGGTGCGCTGCACATGGGTGCCGCCGCACAGCTCGGTGGTGCTGCCGATGTCGAGCACACGCACGACCTCGCCGTACTTCTCGCCGAACAGCATCATGGCGCCGGTCTTCTTGGCCGACTCGATGTCCATCAGGCGGGCGTGCGTGGCGGCGTTGGCCAGGATCTCGGCGTTGACGATGGATTCGATGGCATGCACCTGCTCGTCCGACACCGGTGCGTTGTGGGTGAAGTCAAAGCGCGTGCGCTCGGCGTTCACCAGGCTGCCCTTTTGCTGCACATGGGTGCCCAGCACCGCACGCAGCGCCTTGTGCATCAGATGGGTGGCCGAATGGTTGCGCATGGTGGCGGCCCGCAGGCCGGCATCCACATGGGCGGTCACCTTGTCGCCGAGCTGCAAGGCGCCGGTCTTGAGGCTGCCATGGTGGCCGAACACGTCGGCCTTGATCTTCTGGGTGTCGGCCACCTCGAACATCGCCGTGCCGGTGAAGATGGCGCCCTGGTCCCCCACCTGCCCACCGCTTTCCGAGTAGAACGGCGTGCAGTCCAGCACCACCACCGCCGCCTGCCCCGCCACGACGCGGGCCACCGCAGCACCGTCGACAAACAGGCCGGCGACGATGCTCTCGTCGGTCAGGTGGTCATAGCCCACAAACTCGTTGCCGGCGCCGGTGTACTCCAGCGCCTTGTCCATCTTGAACTTGCCGGCCGCGCGGGCCTGGGCCTTCTGGCGGTCCATCGCGGCATGGAAGCCGGCCTCGTCGACCGTGAGGCCGCGCTCGCGGCACACGTCTGCCGACAGGTCGAGCGGGAAACCGAAGGTGTCGTGCAGCTTGAAGGCGACTTCACCGGGCAGCTGGGCCACGCCGCCGGCCAGTGCCGCGTCGAGGATCTGCATGCCGTTGGCCAGTGTCTCGAAGAAGCGCTCTTCCTCGGCCTTGAGCACCTCGGTGATGCGCTGCTGCTGGGCGGCCATGGCCGGGTAGGCCTCGCCCATCACCGCCACCAGGTCGGCCACCAGCTTGTGGAAGAAAGGCGACTGCTTGCCCAGCTTGTAGCCATGGCGGATGGCGCGGCGGATGATGCGCCGCTGCACATACCCGCGGCCCTCGTTGCCGGGGATCACGCCATCGCTGACCAGGAAGGCGGTGGCGCGGATATGGTCGGCGATCACCTTCAGCGAATTGTGGGACAGGTCGGCGCAGCCGGTCTCGCGGGCGGCGGCACGGATCAGTGCGTCGAACAGGTCGATCTGGTAGTTGCTGTGCACATGCTGCAGGATCGCGGCCAGCCGCTCCAGGCCCATGCCGGTGTCCACGCAGGGCGCCGGCAGCGGCTTCACCGAGCCATCGGGCTGCATGTCGAACTGCATGAACACGTTGTTCCAGATCTCGATGTAGCGGTCGCCATCGGCATCCGGCGAGCCGGGCGGGCCGCCGGCGACCTCGGGGCCATGGTCGTAGAAGATCTCGCTGCAGGGACCGCAGGGGCCGGTGTCGGCCATCATCCAGAAATTGTCGGAGGCATACTTGGCGCCCTTGTTGTCGCCGATGCGCACGACCCGCTCCGCAGGCAGGCCGATCTCTTTCGTCCAGATGTCGTAGGCCTCGTCGTCGTCAATATAGACCGTGGCCCAGAGCTTGTCGGCTGGCAGCTTGTAGACCTGCGTCAGCAGCTCCCAGGCCCACTTCAGGCTGTCGCGCTTGAAGTAGTCGCCAAAGCTCCAGTTGCCCAGCATCTCGAAGAAGGTGTGGTGGCGCGCGGTATAGCCCACGTTCTCCAGGTCGTTGTGCTTGCCGCCGGCGCGCAGGCAGGCCTGCACCGACGCAGCGCGCACGTAGGAGCGCTTGTCGGTGCCCAGGAACACATCCTTGAACTGCACCATGCCGGAATTGGTGAACATCAGCGTGGGGTCGTTGCCCGGCACCAGGGGGCTGGAGGCGACCACGGTGTGGCCCTTGGACGCGAAGAAGTCCAGGAAGATGGTGCGGATGTCGGCGACGGTGATGGCAGAGTGGTTCATGAGGCTTCAGGCGGTAGAGGAGCCGGCGCCGGCAACGGTGCCAGAGGCCGCCCGCAACGGCCTGGAGCGGCCGCAAGGCGCGGGACAACCGCGCGATTTTAGCGGCACCCACCCACCCCGCTCACAAGCAGACAGCATGCCGTGCTGCGCCAGGGCTCGATGCACGAAAGCCAGTCCGGTCGCAAGACCCGCTTTCTCGAACCGCCCCGTGGAGCGTTGGCGGGATAATCCGGCCAGACTCCGAACCAGCCCGCCAAGGAAGCCGCCATGGACATGAAGACCTCCCCCCTTTCGCTGCTGCGCGACCCGACCCTGCTCAAGACCGATGCCCTGATCAACGGCCAGTGGGTGCCCGGCAGCAGCCGCTTCGATGTGCTGGACCCGTCCAACGGCCACAAGCTGGCCGATGTGGCCAACCTGGGCGATGCCGACGCACTGGCTGCCATCGACGCCGCCAACGCGGCATGGCCCCTGTGGCGCGGCAAGACCGCCAAGGAGCGCAGCATCCTGATGCGCAAGTGGTTCGACCTGCTCATGGCCCACCAGGAAGACCTGGCGCGCATCATGACCGCCGAGCAGGGCAAGCCGTTTGCAGAAGCCAAGGGCGAAGTGGCCTATGGCGCGAGTTTCGTCGAATGGTTTGCCGAGGAAGCCAAACGCGTGCGGGGCGAGACCCTGCCCACCTTCGACAACAACCGCCGGCTGATGGTGGTCAAGCAGCCCATCGGCGTGTGCGCCGCGATCACGCCCTGGAACTTCCCCCTGGCCATGATCACCCGCAAGGTGGCACCGGCCCTGGCGGCCGGCTGCACCGTCATCATCAAGCCGGCCGAGCTGACGCCGCTGACCGCACTGGCGGCGGCCGAGCTGGCCTTGCGCGCCGGCATACCGGCAGGCGTGCTGAACATGCTCACCGCCGACAGCGCGCGCTCGGTCTCGGTGGGCAAGGTGCTGTGCGCCAGTGACATCGTGCGCCACATCAGCTTCACCGGCTCCACCGAGGTCGGGCGCATCCTGATGGCGCAGTCGGCACCCACGGTCAAGAAGATGTCGCTCGAACTCGGTGGCAATGCGCCCTTCATCGTGTTCGACGACGCCGATGTGGACTCGGCCGTGGAAGGAGCGATGGCCAGCAAGTACCGCAATGCCGGGCAGACCTGTGTATGCGCCAACCGCTTCTATGTGCAGGACGGCATCTACGACACCTTCGTGGCCAAGTTCAGCGCCAAGGTGAAGGCCCTGAAGGTCGGCAACGGCTTCGAGGACGGTGTGGTCCAGGGCCCGCTGATCGAGGACGCGGCGGTGGACAAGGTCAAGCGCCATGTGGCCGACGCACTGGCCAAGGGCGCCACCATCACCGCCGGCGGCAATGCGCTGCAGGGCCAGTTCTTCGAGCCGACCGTGGTGGCTGGCGCCACGGCCGACATGTTGTGCGCCAAGGAAGAAACCTTCGGCCCCTTCGCGCCGGTGTTCCGCTTCACCACCGAACAGGAAGCCATAGCCGCCGCCAACAACACCGAGTTCGGCCTGGCGAGTTATTTCTACAGCCGCGATGTGGGCCGCATCTTCCGCGTCAGCGAGGCACTGGAATACGGCATGGTGGGCATCAATGTGGGCATCCTGGCCACGGAGCATGTGCCTTTCGGCGGCGTGAAGCAGTCCGGCCTGGGGCGCGAGGGTTCGCACCACGGCATGGACGATTACGTCGAGATCAAGTTCCTGTGCCTGGGGGATGTCCTGAAGTAGGCGCCAGGCTACTTGCCTGAAGGCTTCCGGGCCCTGCCACCCGGGGGTTGCGCCGGTGGCGCCTTCTGGTCCCCCAGCACGCCCTTGAGCGGGCAGATCCTGAACGCAGGGCATTTCGCGCAACCGGCGACAACGGCGATGGGGCAAACGGTCATGGCAGTCTCTCCTGGAGGACGGTCGGATGCATTGTGCGCCTGTCGAGCGCAAGGCCTGCTCAGCTCCGCCAGGCGGCCATCGCCCGGTCCACGATGCTGTTGGCGTCCACCTGAAAGAATGCCCGCAAGGCCGCGCGGGTGTCGCTGCGGCCAAAACCGTCG
>JBIKTP010000003.1:0-17169 GCA_044348035.1 Burkholderiaceae bacterium | reverse complement strand
GCCCGCTGAGGGCAAGTGATGGAGAACGATCGACACTCACCGGGTTTACCATTGCCATCAGAGCGACATCCCTTGTCGGGCGGCAGCGCTGCCGCCCTCCTGGTGCAGTTACGCGCCGCGCTGGTGGAACGCGATATCGTTCCACCGGACCCCATAGTCGCGGACGGCCATCTGCACCGCTGCAACGCGGCCGGGCCGCGGGGCCGCGGTGATGCAGCCTACCTGTTGCATCTGGATGGATTTCCCGCCGGCGGCTTCGAGAACTGGCGGGATGGACGGGGATGGGAAGCATGGCGACCATCATCCGGCCAGGCATTGACTCCAGCCGAGCGGGACAGGCTGTCGCAAATTGCAAAGGCCTCGAAGGCTGCGCGCGACGAGGCCGTCGGCCAGCGACACGAAAACGCCCGCCTGGTTGCCGAAAGAATCTGGGCGGCATCACGGCCTGCACCACCGGGCCACCCCTACCTCGCCCGCAAGAATGTGGATTCCCATGGGCTGCGAGTCTTCAAGGGCGTGCTGGTGTTGCCTGTTCGGGATCTGGACGGCGTACTGCACAGCCTGCAGTTCATCAGCGCGGGTGGGGTCAAGCGTTTCCTCCAGGGTGGCCGTATCCAGGGTCTGTGTTGTCTGCTTGGCGCCTTGCCGGAACCTACGGGGGCGACCTCCACCACGATCTGCATTGCCGAAGGATTCGCCACTGCGGCCAGCCTCAAGCAGGCATCGGGGCAGGCAGTGACGGTGGCGTTCCATGCCGGCAACCTCGGCCTTGTCGCTTCCGCCTTGCGGGCCCGTTACACCGGCGCACGGATCGTCTTGTGTGCCGACGACGATGTGTGTACCCCTGGCAACCCAGGGCGTACACGTGCGCTTGAGGCCGCTCGCCTCGTTGGTGGGTGGTTTGCAGTGCCGGAATTTGGTGACACCCGGCCGGCGGACACCACCGGCTTCAATGATCTGCACCGGTTGCGAGGTTTGTCCGCAGTGCTGACAAGTCTGGATTGCGCCACGCGACCTGCGCCACTGCCAGGCCGTGAAGCGGTTCTGGCGCCCAAGGTGTTCATGGAATGGATGGACCCGGAGCCCCTGGCTGCATTGGCCGAAGGGCAACCCTACCCGACCGACGCGTTGCCGCCGTTGTTGCGGGACGCGGTGCTGGAGGCGCAAGCCTTTGTCCAGTCGCCCGCCGCGCTGGTGGCCTGCTCTGCCCTGTCTGCGCTGTCACTGGCTGCCCAGGGGTTGGCCAATGTCCGGCGAGATCACCAACTCGTGGGACCGGTGTCGCTGTACCTGTTGGCCGTGGCCGAGTCGGGCGAACGCAAGACCACCTGTGACCGCATCTTTGGCGCCCCGCTGCGCGCTTGGGAGCGCGACCGGGCCGCCGCCTGCGCGCCTGCGCTGGCGGCACGTGAGGCGGCAGTCGCCAGCACCGAAGCCAAACGCACAGGGCTATTGGAGGCCATCAAGCGAAAGCGCCGCGACATGCAGCAGACCAACGAAGAAGATGCGGCCCTCGAAGAGTTGGCGATCCATGCGCCGGCGCCTTTGATCATCCCGCGGTTGCTTTACGCCGATGCCACGCCCGAAGCCCTGTCACATGCACTGGCCACGGGATGGCCGAGCGCGGCGGTGCTCTCCGCGGAAGCCGGGACGGTGTTTGGCGCCCACGGCATGGGGTACGAGGCCATCCTGCGCAACCTGGCGTTGATCAACGTGTTCTGGGACGGTGGTGAGATCGCGGTCGACCGGCGCAGCAAGGCGTCGTTCCAGTTGCGGGACCGTCGGCTGACCTTCGGTGTCATGGTTCAGCCAGAGGCCTGGCGCGGTTTCATGGCGCGCTCCGGTGCCCTGCCCAGAGGCACGGGGTTCATTGCCCGATTTCTGATCGCCTGGCCGGCAAGCACGCAGGGCCAGCGCTTGTACCGGCCAGCGCCGACGGAGATGCCGACAGTCGAACAGTTCAACCGGCGGATCCGCGAACTGCTTGACCTGCCATTGACTACCGATGCCAATGGGGGGCTCGTGCTACCGGTCCTGGATTTGTCTCCCGCCGCCCATAGGGAATGGGTACAAGCCCACGACACCATCGAGCATCAACTCGGCAGCGATGGCAGTTATGCCCCGATCCGGGATGTGGCGGCAAAGGCTGCAGAGAACATTGCGCGGCTGGCCGGTTTGATGCATTTGTTGGAACACGGACCGGTCGGCGCCATCGGCCGCGAATGTGTTGAAAGTGCTACGCGACTCGTGCTGTGGCACCTCCAAGAGGCGCACCGCCTGTTGGGCGACATGGACGCGCCGCCGGCCCTGTCGGCCGCCATCCGCTTCGACGCGTGGTTGTGCAGCGAGGCGCAGCACACCGGGGATGGTCGGATACCGACTACACGGGTGTACCGTTTCGGCCCTTCCTGTGTGCGCGACAACAAGGACATGAAGGATGCACTCACGGTGTTGGCGGAGCACGGGCGAGCGCGTCTGGAGGAGGACGGGCGCCGGCGCTATGTAGTGGTGAATCCAGCGCTTTACCGCGGGCAACTCGGCTGAACCAGAAACCCGGGGTTGTCACTCTGCCGGCCCGGGGACCTTGCTGTTCTTGCTGTTCTTGCGGCTTTAGATCGGAAAGTGCTCCTCGCGGGCTCGTTCAACCGCAGGAACAGCAAGAACAGCAAGAACAGCAAGGGTAATGCTCATGCAATGCCAATGCAGTCTCGCGCCACAAGCTTGGCCAGCATTCGCGCCCATTCATTTGCCCCACGAATCGCTCGGTGACCAAACACAGTGTCAATTCCCATCTACAGGACGCGACTGGTCTCAAGAGCTCACGACGGGCATGCCGATGGAGCAGCTAGCAGTTGGGCCCCCATGGTTGGCTACAGCAAGCAGTCCTCTAGCGGGCCCTTGGAGAACAGTTCCACGGCCAGGGAGTGTTCAAGTTGCTGACTCATTACGCATGTTCATTAGTGGCGCTGCTGCGCCGCTCCCAGCAACCCGCTCGCAGGGCCGCCTTGTTCCATGAGTGATTGATAGAAAGACATCCTCTGGCAAACGGCGGGTTACGGCACGCACGAGAGCAAAGTGGCGGTCAACCCAGTACGCGCACGGAATTGCTGATCGCGCGCGCGCAATCAAGCGCAGCCGGCGCGAGTCTCTGCTCCGCTTCTGCCAAGCTCCACCGGCTGGTGGGCGCCACCACATGAACCGCGCCCATTGGCACGCCCTGCGCGCTGACGACGGCAGCGGCGACATTCATGTCACCAAGGTAGAGCTCCTCCCGATTAATCGCGTAGCCTTGGCGGCGAGCTGTGCGCAGCAGCTCCATGATCTCCTCGACATCCGTTTTGGTGTGCTCCGTGTGCACAACCAACTCCGACTGCAGGAGCAAGCTGCGTGCATCGTCTTCGGGCAGTGCACTCAGGAAAGCACGGCCCGACGCAGTGCAATACATCGGGATGCGGCTGCCGATGGGCATGTGTATGGGCACAAATTTGGCGCTAACGAAGCGGGCGACGTACGCCATTTCGGTGCCATCGGGTTCGGTGAGGTTGCACGTCTCCCCGGTCAGCAGCGCCAGCTCTGACAGGAAGGGCGTTGCCAGGTCGATAAACGCATTGGCTGCCAGGTAGTTGAAGCCGATCTGCATTACGCGCGGGGTCAATTGGTAGCGTCGCGTCTGCTGGTGCTTGCGAACATAGCCCAGTTGCTCGAGCGTGTAGACCATGCGCTGCGCCGAGCTTTTGGTGATCTCCGTCGCGTCGGCCACCTCCTGCAGCGTCATCGAGGGGCGCTGCGCGTTGAACGCGCGTAGAACGGCCAGCCCCTTTTCCAGCGACTGGTTGAAAAGCAGGTCGGGGGCACTCGCGCCCAAGGATTTTTCCATGATTCTCGGCCTTATCAGGGTAAATACCAATCTACTTGTATCGATAATCGATTCTAGTGAATTGAAAATCGGCTAATTAATTCATACAATCGATGCAACTCGTCTGCAACCCTGGGGCGCGTATGACATCGACCCTTCGTTTCCTCGTCCGTCTGGCAATTGGGCTGGCGTCCGTCGCGCTGGTTTCCGCAGCGTGCGCTCAGGCGACCTACAACGTCGGCGCCACCGTGACGGGGGGGCCTTTCAAGTTCTTCGACATCAAGACCAACTCCATTCAGGGAATGATGGTGGAGAGCGCCACAGCCATCGGCCAGGCAAACAGGTTCAAGGTCATGGTGCAGCAGACCAGGTTCTCGGCCCTGCTCCCTTCCCTGACCGCGAACAAGATAGACATCATTTCAGCCGGCATGCTCAAGACGCCGACTCGCGCCGAGGTCGTCGACTCCAGCCAACCAGTCTACTCCCATGGCGAAGGCCTCATCGTCAAGGCCAACGACGCCAAGTCCTATGCATCCCTCGTCGAGACCAGCACCGCCCAGCAACTGCTCTCTTCGCCTCGACATGCACCCACCTAGGACTTCCTGCGGTGCGTCCTCAACCAGCAATCATGAGAATCGATCGTCCTGGCCTCCCCACTGCCGGATTCGTGTGGGCTGCCACCGCGCCACTGGTGCCGCCCACGCTACCGCTGGAGGAATCAATCAGGGCCGACGTGACCATCGTCGGCGGCGGCTTCACTGGGCTGTCGACGGCATTGCACCCGACAGAAGCGGGCGCTTCCACTTGCGTGCTTGAAGCGAGCGAGCCGGGCTGGGGCGCCTCCGGTCGCAACGGCGGCCAAGTCAACCCCACACTGAAGCACGATCCCGATGAACTATTGCGCCTGTTCGGCGCCCAGCAGGGTGAGCGGCTGATCGACGCCGTGAATCGCTCTGGAGACCTTGTGTTGGACTTGATCGAGCGCCATGGTATCGACTGCCAGCCGCTGCGCCAAGGCTGGCTGCAGGCAGGTCATCAGAGACAGGCTGCGCAAGCTTTTTGTCCTCTTCTAACCCTTCTCCAAACCAACTTGAAAGCTTCCAATGAAAACATTTCTACTTCTTGTGCTTGCACTGACATCTTTCGTGACCTGCCACGCCCAGGAAAGCTATCCCAACCGTGCCATCCGCATCGTCGTGCCCTACGGACCCGGGAATATGACGGACAACTATGCCCGGATCGTCGGACAGAAACTCAGCGAAGCCTTGAAACAGCCAGTGGTTGTCGAAAATCGGCCGGGGGCGAGTGCCATCGTTGGAACTCAAGCCGTCGCGCAGGCAGCGCCGGACGGGTACACCCTTCTCTTCACTGCCAGTGGCCATGTCATCGCGCCAGTCACGTACAAGAAACCGCCGTTTGACCCGGTCCAGGACTTTGCTCCGATCGGGATGGCGATTGAGTACCCCTACTATCTCATCGGGGCAACTTCTCTACCCGCCACGAACGTTCAGCAGTTGATCGCTCATGGCAAGGCCAATCCGGGACGACTGAACTACGGCACGCTAGGCGAAGGAAGCGGTGGACACCTTCTGGGCCAGATCTTCGAGCAGGTGACAGGTGTGAAAGCGACCCACGTTCCCTACAGGACCACGTCAGGCTTCTTGACCGGGCTGCAATCGGGTGAGGTCGATTTCGCCTTCGATAGCGTCGGGTCCGCCCACCCCCTGGTTCTGTCCGGCAAGCTCCGCGGATTCGCGGTCACTGCAGACAAACGCGTTGCCACCGCACCGGAGATTCCCACACTAAAGGAAGCAGGGGTGAACGGCTTCGATGCCTTGGTTTGGCTGGGGCTGCTGGCACCGACGAAAACTCCGCAGCCCATCATCGCCAAACTGAACAATGCCCTCAATCAGGCCATGCAGGCCTCCGACACGAAGGCCCGCATTGAGAGGGATGGTGTACGGCTTGCAGCCGGCACACCAGAACAGTTTGCCAAGCGCATCCAGGACGACATGTCCGTTTGGAGCGCCGCTGCCAAGCGCGCCGGAGTGGCGCTGGACTGAGGTGCTGCCAGGACTGCTGGGTTGGTTCAGTTGGGGATCGAAGCGTTTTGGCCACTCGACTAGAAGAGGCGCAGTTCCTTAGTCGCCCCTGAAGAATCCTCGGAACCCGCATGAACACTGGCTCTTGGGGTGATTGCGGATGTCAGGAACTCCCAGTTTGATTTCCAATAGGGGCAGGCTTCTGGGGGTTCTGCCGTGCAGTTTGCCTGCCCCGCCACCGACGATTTCTTCCGTTCAAGAGTGCTCAGGTCAAGTCAGGGGATGCAATCTAGGTACGGTAGAGCAAGTTACTTCAAAGTGGGAACCAAGTCTAGTTGCGCGGTATCCTGACGACCCATTTGTCATCGTCTAGGTAGGACTGAAAAAGGACTTTATCGGTCACAGAGAAACGATGCGGCCATTCTCTGCAATGAAATCTGCCCGAATGGCCACAATCCGCTCGACGGAAAACTCGTTACTCTCGTAGTCCGGGTGCTCGATCACCAGTCCTCGCAGTTGATACGTGGCTATGTGACTCTCACTCCCAAACCAGCATATCAGGGGACCACCGCCAAGACCGCCCATCATGTAGTGCAGCGGCGGTGCCTGAACTCGAGAACTTGGCAAACTGGTCTCCGGCTCGATGCGATAGGTTATCTGCACTTCGCTTACGGTCCGGTAGCATCCCCATTACCGGTCCAGACCCGCCAGACAGACGTACTTGATCTCCTGGAATTCGTCGAGTCCGTATTTCGAGCCCTCGCGGCCCAGGCCCGACTGCTTGACACCACCGAACGGCGCCTCGGCGGTCGAGATCAGGCCGGTATTGACGCCGACCATGCCCGACTCCAGCCGTTCTGCGACGCGCATCACGCGGCCGACATCGCGACTGTAAAAGTAGGCGGCCAGGCCGAATTCGCTGTCATTGGCCAGGGCCAGCACTTCCTCCTCGGTATCGAACGCGAATACCGGTGCGAGAGGTCCGAAGGTCTCTTCCTTGGCAAACAGCATGTCGGACGTGGCACCCGAGACCACCGTCGGCTCGAAGAACAGACCGCCCAACACATGGCGCTTGCCGCCGATCAGCACCGTGGCGCCCTTGGCTTTGGCGTCGGCAATATGTTCCTCGATCTTGGCCACCGCTTTCTCATCGATCAGCGGGCCCTGGGTCACGCCGGTCTCGGTGCCGGGGCCGACCTTCAGTGCGTTGACCTTGGCCACCAGCTTGCCGGTGAAGGCCTCGAGTACGCTGCGCTGCACATAGATTCTGTTGGCGCAGACGCAGGTTTGGCCGGCGTTGCGGTATTTGGAGATCATCGCGCCCTCGACCGCAGCGTCCAGGTCTGCGTCGTCGAACACGATGAACGGTGCATTGCCGCCGAGCTCGAGCGAGAGCTTCTTGATCGTGTCGGCGCTCTGGCGCATTAGCATTCGCCCGACCTCTGTCGAGCCAGTGAACGTGAGCTTGCGCACCAGTGGGTTGCGCGTCATCTCGCCGCCAATCTTCGATGCGGAACCGGTCAGCACCGACAGCAGGCCCTTGGGCACCCCCGCACGGTCGGCCAGCACGGCAAACGCCAGCGCCGAGTACGGTGTCTGCGTGGCCGGCTTCACGACCATCGAGCAACCTGCGGCCAGTGCCGGCCCGGCCTTGCGGGTCAGCATCGCGGAGGGGAAGTTCCAGGGTGTGATCGCCGCGGTGGTGCCAACGGGCTGCTTGATGGCCAGGATGCGCCGGTCACCCACGGGTGCCGGAATCGTGTCGCCATAGGTGCGGCGCGCCTCGTCCGCAAACCATTCGATGAAGGATGCGGCGTACCCGATCTCGCCCTTGGCCTCGGCCATGGGTTTGCCCTGCTCCGACGTCATGATCAGCGCCAGGTCGTCGGTATTGGCTAGCATCAGGTCGTTGAGGCGGCGGAGCACGGCGGCCTTTTCCTTGGCCGGCACGTCGCGCCAGGCCTTCTGGGCCTTGTCGGCGGCGGCGATCGCGCGTTCGGTCTCGGCCGCGCCACACATGGGAACGCTGCCGATCGTCTGGCCATTGGCCGGGTTGGTGACGTCCACGGTGGACTTGTCGTCGGCGTCGATCCATTCTCCGGCCACATAGGCCTTCTGCTGGAACAAAGACGGATCTTTCAATTGGAGCATGGTGTAAGGGTCCCAACAAAGGTGAATCGGTACGGGCCGGGCGGCTGGTTCAGTGCGCAATCACCTTGGCCAGGATCGCCATGGCTTCCTCGTACACCTTGTCCTCGATGGTCAGCGCGAACAGGAAGCGGATCACGTTGCCATGGACCCCGCAGGTCAGCAGCAGCAGACCCGCTTCCTGCGCGCGACTTTGCACCTGCCGGGTGTAGTCGGGATCGGGTGTGCCGTCGGGTCTGGCGAACTCCACCGCCGTCATGCAGCCCAGGCCGCGGACATCGCTGATGGCGGGCACCTTGGCACGCCAGGCCGTGAGCCGGTTGCGCAGATCCTGGCCAAGGTGTTCGGCGCGTGCGCAGAGCTTTTCCGACGCGATGACGTCGAGCACGGCCAGTGCCGATGCCACGGCCAGCGGGTTGGCCGCATAGGTGCCACCCAGGCCACCCGGTGCCGGCGCATCCATGATCTCGGCGCGGCCACATACCGCCGACAGTGGCATACCGCCGGCCAGGCTCTTGGCCAGTGTCATCAAGTCGGGCACGACACCATAGTGCTCCATCGCGAACATCCTGCCGGTACGGGCAAAGCCGGTCTGGATCTCGTCAGCAATCAGCAGGATGCCGTGCCGGTCGCAGAGCTTGCGCAAGGCGACCATGAATTCCCGGGGCACGACGTAGAAGCCGCCCTCACCCTGGATCGGCTCGAGGATGATGGCGGCAACCTGTTCGGGCTCGATATCGGACTTGAACAGCTGCGCGATTGCCTTGAGTGCATCGTCCACCGTGACGCCGTGCAACGCGACCGGCATCGGTACGTGATAGACGCCGGCCGGGAACGGGCCGAAGCCGGATTTGTAGGGCTGCACCTTGCCGGTCAGCGCCAGACCCATCATCGTGCGGCCGTGGAATGCGCCGCCCAGTGCAATGACACCCGGGCGTTTTGTCGCGGCGCGGGCGATCTTGATCGCGTTCTCGACCGCTTCGGCGCCGGTGGTGAAAAAGGCCGTCTTCTTGGCATGGTCGCCGGGCGTCAGCGCATTGATCTTCTCGGCGAGCTCGACCGTGCTCTCGTAGGGCACCACCTGATAGGCGGTGTGCGTGAAGCGTTCGAGTTGCGCGCTGATCGCGGCAACGACTTTTGGATGGCGGTGACCGGTGTTGAGTACGGCAATGCCGGCGCCAAAGTCGATATAGCGCCGGCCTTCGACGTCCCACAGTTCGGAGTTCAGCGCGCGCTCGGCATAGATCGGAAAACCGATGCCGACACCGCGCGGCGTTGCGGCGATGCGGCGCGCATCGATACTGGCGTTGGTGGGTTTGCCGGCACTGGCAACGTGGACAGATTCAGTCATGCTGACGGTATTCATGGGGTCCTCGCGTAGGCCCGGCTGGGCCCGAAAAAGTTGTTGAAAGTCCATTTGCAGGCCCCTGTACCAATTGATTCGGGGCTTCGACAGTTCAACGGGGCGAGGTTGAAGTCGACCGCCGCAAACTGCAGAGGGTTCTGCAACGCGGCATCCGCCAATCCATACATCAGGTGGTGCGAAGCCGTCTTCGTCGCTGGCGTTGGATCAGGCATTGGACATGTTGCACACGGCGGCAATGCAATGCATGGACAGCTGGCTCTCAAGAGCGATGTACCACGCACCTGCAATGTGAATTCCCGCACCACACCAAGTCGGCGCTCTCCGGCTCCGCCTGCAACTACTTCTCGAGGAAGATGCAGAAGATCTTCTTCACGTCCACCGAGCACTTCCAGCCGAGCGGGGCGCCTTTCGACACGAACAGCGTATCGCCAGCCTTGAAGACTTCCTCGTGACCCTGACCATCGCTCAACGTGACCACGCCCGACAGGATATGCATCAGCTCGTGCCGAGGGAAGGGAATCACCTCGCGCTCATAGGGCGTTGTCGACCAAAGGCCGACAGTCCATTGGCCGGTCGGATCGGCGAACATCAGATTGTTGGTCCACTGGGGCTGCTCGCCAATGATGAACCTGGGATCGGGCCCGGCGCAGGGCGAGAGCTTCGCCTCCGTATCGATCTTGATGGCTCGCAACGTGTCGGCATCCTTGGGTTGCGTTCCGGAACCATCGTTCCAAATGACGTAGTATTTCTTCACATTGCGCGGCTGGATCCACTGGCAGTGGGTGCCCTTCGGGATGAAGAAGCTCTCGCCAGCCTCTACGGTCAGTTCGGATCCATCCTTGTGAACGATGGTCACGGATCCCTCGAGCAGGGTCATGTACTCGTGAACCGGGTAGGAGCCCATCTTGCCGGACATGGGCGTGCAGGCCCACACGCCTGCCGAAACACCCGTCGCCTTTTCGTCGAGATATCTGTGGCCGGTCTGGTGTGGTGAGCCGCTCACGACTAGGTCAGTAGGCACGTTTCCCCAATCCTGGAGGCCTTGGCCTTGCGGACCATTGGGCTCCATGCGATGAAATTTGTTGCTCATTTGGATATTCCTTTCATGTTTTAGCGTTGCAGGCAAGGCAAGAATCACTGTCGATCACGATCGTCAATCGCCTCTTGTGGCTCGGGTGTGAATGGCATCGGGAACGGCGTCTGGTCGGCGAAGCGCAGCAGCACATTGGCGGTGATGCGTGCCACGTTGTTCTGGTACCCGCCATGGCACAAGGCTGCGGCCCAGGAAATAGATCCAACAGAGAAGACTGCGCCGCCCTCTGGTGTTTCGAAGAACACCATGTCGGCTTTCACCCTCGGGTTCTCTTCGCCGTTGTGGTAGGCGATGGACGAGGTCATGCTCTCCGGTACCAGAAGGGTGAAGCGGGAATGGTCTTCACTGCTCGCAACCAGGAGCGCATGCGGCGGTGTGCCCAGCGCAAGGTCGGCCGAATCGATCTCCGATCCTGCGGCGCCCCCACCGATCAAGCCAAATTTCCCGATGATCTCGTCCGGAACTCCATCGAAGATGAAACTCACGCGCGGATCGTGGGATTCCGGCCTGCGTCTGTAGTACGAAGAGAAATCGAATCCGACGGCAATCGTCCCCACACCAGTGAACCGCTGCGCAGCGCGGCCAAGCCGACTCCACAGGCCGCCATATTCGCCAGTAAACGAGTGGTAGGCCTCGCCGGGTTCAGTCTTCCAGAAACGCGCACCGCTTTCTGCGCGCCTGACCTCTGCCAGCCAGGGCTTGTCGGGATGGAAGGCCGTACGCCAGTAAAACCCGTTGCCCCCAAGGTACATCAACCGCCCGCCCGTTTGTGACCAGGTCTCCAAGGCGTCGAGCATCTCCGTCGTCCAGTATTCAGGGTGGGTACCGGTCACAACGACCTTATAGGGCTGCAGGATCGCCGTGCCGCTTTGATGTAGGTGGTCATCCGTAATGACGTCGTAGTCGAAATCACCGGCTTCGAGCCAATCGGTGATATGGGTGTCGGCATTCAGCGCCCACAAATTGCCGCCCACGTGCATCGAGAACAGAGGCCGACGCGCAGAGGAGTAGCAGACGCCTGAGCCGTCGGAATGGGTGTCGTAAGTCGACAGCCCGAGATCGCGGTGCTCGTTGAGGAATATTTCTGCAGGACCCAAGGTCATCCAGAGTCCCCGCTTGGCCTCGGTTTCCGCCATGTCAGTGGCGCTGTGCATGTTGGAATACATGAGATAGGTCAGGGTCGACGCCAAGAACGCAATGCGCGCGCCCGTTCCGCCCGGTGGCGCGGCCACAATGAAGCAGATGCGCTCTACAACCGTGGCGCAGTCCGATGTCAGTCGAAACGCGTAGATGCCGCTTCGCAGCTTGCCGGGTAGGCGGACTTCCAGATCGGCGGCCCAACGGGCGTCCTCGAAATCGTCATCATGAAAGTGAATGGCCGCGAAATGCGACGGCCGCTCGGTCCAGGCCATGGCGCTTGAGTCAAACTCCGATGACGCTACCGCCCGGGTTGGCAAGTTCAAGAGTTCCCCATGAAGCCCGCTCGGCCCGACATCGATGATTCGGGACGAGGGAGTTTCTGCGGAGAAGTCCCAGGCCGCAACCAAGCCGCGAACCCTCGCATCGGCATGGCCAACCGTGACGAGAAGGTCGACCTCTGCGGGCTCCAGCAACCGGTCGAAAACGGCGGGACACTCGATCTTTCCGTTAAAGTGGTCAGCGGCTTCCCCGCGACCGAGCTTGACAAGGTCCGAACCGCGCGCGGCGATGACGATCGGCGCGTCGGGTGCCTCCATTGCATCGACATGGCATGACGCTTGCAACCTGCCATGGGCGGCAGGAGAGCGACGCAATGGTGTCAGGTACAGCACCGCACTACGCGTGTTGCGCTCATAGCACAGTGCCGCCTGGTACCATGCCCGCGCGAGAAGCGGGTGCGCGATGTGCAACACCTTGTCATCGATCCGCGCTTCCAGGCGCCCGGCATCGTCAATTCCCAGGCTCCAGCCATGACCACTTTCGATCTCCTGTTGCGAGATGAGGCACTGTCGCCTGCCAATGGCCGGAGTGGTGGCAAAAAAGCGGCATGTCACGCTGAAGCCCTGCGCGAAATCAAACGCTTTGGCAGGCAGCGCAATCAGGCCAAAACTGCCAGTGAACAACGGCTGCTTGCGAACCGACAACTTAGCCGGCGTCACATCGTCGACGAGCCGCTCCTTGAAGCCTGCACCGCCTGGCGAGTTGTCGCCGCACACGATGCGAACCAGTTCCGCTGTATAGCTTTCAGGCCCGGATTCGCGGCTGAGGTGCAGGCTCACCGACTCATCTGCACGAGCAACGAGCGAGGATGTATAACCCAGCAAGGGATAGCTCATCACACCAACTCCTTCGGCCAGGGCAGGCCAGAGTGTTTCACCCAGCGCAACTTCAACAACGCCCACTCGGCATCCTTGTAGTTGACGAAGCGCCGCTCGTCATAAATGCGAATCGGCGCTCCGCGGGTTGCGCCCAACTGCCCGATCGCCCATTCCTTGCCCATTTGCAGCGTCAGTATTGCCAGTTTGTTCTCGATGCCCTCTGACCTTAGCCGGGTGAGAAGTCGCTGAAGATCAAGACTCCTTTTGCGTGACGGCACCTCACGGTACTCCCGCAACAAGTCCACATCGCGATCGGAAAAGCTATACATCGTTCAACACCTCCAAAGATTTCTAGAGAACGGAATCACTGCCGATACGTGGCGCCAGGAAACCAGCACTGGCTGGGTCAAATTTTCATTAAAGTGAATTGTAGTCAGATTTTCTTTCTCTTTACAAGGCCATGCAGAATTGAATTGGTCTTCTTCCATCTTCAGAATAGCCCCCATTATCAGAGAGGGAATTGAGGAAAACTGACAAGATCTCCCGTTCAACTCACGCAGAAGGAAATTTTCACTTTTATGAAATATTTGTTGACGAGCCTTCAATTGCTTACCTAGAATTGCCATGCACTTTGGCGCGCAGACCACTGCGGCGCACTGTCAAACCACACCATTGAGCATGGCAATGAATACATCGACGCGACAGCTACTGAAGATCTCGGATGCCCACAAACACTACGGCACGGTCGAAGCAGTTCGGGGCATTTCGTTGGATGTGACGGAAGGAGAGTTCCTCACTTTTCTCGGCCCGTCGGGCTGCGGCAAGACCACGATGCTGCGAATGATTGCCGGGTTCGAGGCGCTTACCCGGGGGGAGATACTTCTTGATGGACGGCCGATCTCCCAGATCGAACCCTATCGGCGCCCGGTCGGCATGGTCTTTCAGAACCTGGCGCTGTTTCCTCACCTCGATGTCTTTGAGAACATTGCATTCGGGTTGAGAGTCCGGCGTGAGGCAGAAGCCCATATCTCCAAGCAGGTTCGTTCCGCGCTTGAACTGGTGGACCTGGCCGAATACGGCAAACGCTTCATCCACCAACTCAGCGGCGGGCAGAAGCAGCGAGTGGCGCTCGCACGCGCGCTTGTTCTGGCGCCGCGGATTCTCCTTCTGGATGAGCCCCTTGGCGCGATGGACCTGAAGCTGCGGCGCCAACTGCAGTCCGAGTTGAAGGACCTGCAGCGGCGTACCGGCACCACTTTCCTTTTCGTCACTCACGATCAAGAGGAGGCGATGGCCATGTCGGATCGGATTGCCGTTTTTCGGCACGGATTGATCGACCAGGTCGGCACGCCCATGGACGTGTATGCGCGGCCCGTCACCCGGTTCGTCGCTGATTTCGTGGGCGACACCAATCTGCTCGAAGGCCGCATCGTCATCGGCGGAATCGAGATCGCCGACCTTGGCTTGAAGCTGCCTGCCGCAACGGGTAGTCGCGCGATCGGCCAACAGGTGGCTGTATCCATACGACCAGAGCAAGTCTTCCTGTGCGCGCACGATTCCAGCCGGGAGGGCGGAGAGGTCTGCGCGCAAGTGGTTTCGGTTGAATACGCGGGCATGTATGTGAAGCTTCGCTTGCGGCATTCCGGAACTGGCAAGGAGATCAAGGCGTGCTTCGCGCTGGGCGAAGGTTCGATGGCGGCCGTGAGCAATGAAAACGACCTGGTGAATCTTCGCTTTGGCGCGCATGCGCTTCTGGACCAATAGCGCCCAGAGCCTAACCAGGATGTGACCAACACCATGAACCACGACGAACCCACGCTGCGAATCTTCCGGCTGTTCACGGACAGGCGCCTGCTGGCGATCCCAATGCTGTTGATGATTGCCATCTTCCTTTATGGCTTCGTACGGATTGGGTTCGAATCATTCACCCCAAAAGGCGAGTTCACACTCGACCTGTACACGGAGTTCCTGTCCGAACCGGTCTATGTCCGCATCCTGGTAAGAACGGTCTGGGTCGCAGTGGTCACGACCTGTCTGTGCCTGTTGCTGGGGTATCCGGTTGCTATGCTGCTTGCGCGGTCCCGCCATCGCGACCTCCTGCTCATCCTGCTGATCTCTCCCTGGCTTGTCAGTGTGGTGGTCCGCACCTTCGGATGGATGATCCTGCTGGGCAACCGGGGCGTCATCAATCTGGCGCTCAAGGATCTGGGCATGATCGACACGCCGATCAAAATGATGTTCAACGCCACCGGCGTCATCATCGGCCTGGTCCATGTGCTCGTGCCGCTGATGGTGATCTGCGTGCTTTCAGTGCTGATACAGGCAGAAAAGCAACTCGAAGAAGCCGCGACCAGCCTCGGCGCTAGCCCGGTACAGACTTTTGCCCGCGTGATCTGGCCGCTGAGCCTGCCGGGTGTCTATCTCGGGGCATCCCTGACCCTTCTGACCAGCACCGGCGCCATCGTGACCCCTCTGCTGCTCGGCGGACTGCGTGACGGGATGCTTGGAACGCAGATCTACCAGGAGATCTTCTCGATGTTCAACTTCCCACGAGCTGCGGCGCTGGCGATCATCCTCTTGGTGATCAGCTTCCTTCTGGTGTTGCCACTGCTGGCGCACGAATCGCGCATGCGCCGCAAGAGGGGCCTCTGATATGGCGCGCGGCAACAACCTCGAGCGTCCGCTCGGCAATGCCTTCTGGCTGCTGGGCGCTGTCGTCCTGGCACTTCTTCCAGCACCGCTGCTGGTTGTGATCTGGGTGTCCTTCTCTGGCGACAACTACCTGATCGTTCCGCCGAGCGAGTATTCCCTGCGCTGGTACGCTGAGTTCTTCAGCAGCGCGAAGTGGCTCCAGTCGCTGGGAATCAGCGTGGCGCTGGCGCTGGTCGTTGCCATCGCAACTACCGCCATATCGCTCTTTGCAGCATTGGCAGTGGAGAAGGTGAAACCCCGCGCGCGGGCTGCGTTCGAGTTTCTGGTGCTATTGCCGTTGATATTTCCACACGCGGCAATGGCGATCGCGCTGCGCGCGGCAAACACCGATCTGAAGATCAATGCCACATTCATCGGATTGGTGATAGCACACATCATCCTGTCCGTGCCGTTCTGTTACCGCCCCATCGCAGTCAACCTGCGCAAACTCGATCCCGCCTTGCGCGAGGCCGCAATGAGCCTCGGAGGGGGGCCGGCGTACACCTTGCGCAAAGTCGTTCTGCCGCTGCTGCGCCCAGGCATCGTCACGTCCCTTTGGTTCAGTTTCATCATCTCCTTCGACGAGGTGAACATGACTGTTTTCCTCGTTGGCACGCAGTTCGCAACTCTGCCCGTGAATATCTATGCGCATCTGGCGGATAGCGCGGACCCGCTCATTGCCGCGATTTCCACATTCCTGATATTCGTAACCATTGCGCTGGTTGTTGTTCTCCAGCGAACAGTGGGACTGCAAGTCTTCGTCGACATGGAAAACCGTGTTTCGGAGAAAGTGAAGCCGAAAGTGAAGCCGAGATAGTCCTTTACAAACAGGAGTCGAGTATGAATATGCTTAAGCGTAAATTTTCCATTCTTGCCATAGCCAGCTTCGCGCTGCTTGCGGCGCACGTGCCAGACGTCTCGGCGCAAGCTAAGGAGCGAGTCAGATTGGCCGTATGGGGCGGGGGCAGCGGCAAGCTGTACAAGGACATGTTCGCCGCCGATTTCACGGCAAAGACCGGCTACGAGATCGATATCGTCGAAGTTCCGAGTCCCACCGCGGCGATCATGGCGACCAATGGCAGCCCAGACTTCAATGCGGCCATCGCGACCTCCTACGAAGCCGCCGAGCTGACCGCCAAAGGCTTCCTGACAGATTTCAACGAGGCTGAATTGCCGGCAATCAAGCAGTATCCGAACGACCTGCGGTTGATGACGCCGAAGGGGGACCGATTCGCAGGGATGCCGGTGTATTTCATCTACTATGGCATCGCCTACAACAAGGACAATGCCAAGGCTGAGGACTTTCAATCTTGGAAAGCCTTGACCGATCCCAAGTGGAAGGGGCAGATTGGCGTGACGCGCGCAGTCTACCTGGCGCCTTACGATCTCACACTATTCGCCTATTTGAACGGCGGCAGCGAGAAGAACCTGGAGCCAGGAATACCCATGCTCGAGGCTATGGTTCGAAATGCCCTGACAGTTTATTCCTCCATGGGCAACTTCAATTCGATGATCGCCAGGGGGGAGCTGACGGCAGCGCCGTACTACTCGATCCTGAAGCGGCAGGGCTTGGACAAGAAGGTTAGCTTTGACGTGGTTCTGCCCAAGGAAGGAGGCTTGATGCTTCCTTACACCATGGTCCAGCCCAAGAACAGCAAAGGCAACAAGGCGGTGCT
>JBIKTP010000150.1:0-6149 GCA_044348035.1 Burkholderiaceae bacterium | reverse complement strand
TGGTCAAGAACATGGCGGGTTTCCACCCGCTGCTGGCCAACTGTCTGCGCGTGACCGTGGGCACTGCCGAAGAAAACCGCATCCTGCTGACCGCGTTGAAGGACTCCCTATGCCAAGCACCCCCGTGAGCGCCGTGGCGCCGCGCAGCGCAGAAGTCACCCGCAACACCGCCGAGACCCGCATCACCGTGCGCGTCAACCTGGACGGCACCGGCCAGTCGCGCCTGCACACCGGCATCGGTTTCTTCGACCACATGCTCGACCAGATCGCCCGCCACGGCATGATCGACCTCGACATCCAGGCCGAGGGCGACCTGCACATCGACGGCCACCACACCGTGGAAGACGTCGGCATCACGCTGGGCCAGGCCGTGCTGCAGGCGATCGGCGACAAGAGGGGCATCCGCCGCTACGGGCATGCCTATGTGCCGCTGGACGAGGCGCTCAGCCGGGTGGTGGTCGACTTCTCGGGCCGCCCGGGCCTGGTGCTCCAGGTGCCGTTCAGGAGCGGCATGATCGGCGGCTTCGACACCCAGCTCACCCACGAGTTCTTCCAGGGTTTCGTGAACCACGCCCTGGTCACGCTGCATATCGACAACCTGCGCGGCGAAAACGCCCACCACCAGGCCGAATCGGTGTTCAAGGCTTTCGCCCGCGCCCTGCGTGCTGCGGTGGAGCCCGATCCCCGGGCGCCCGGGATCATCCCGTCCACCAAGGGATCGCTGTGACCCTGCGGACGGTCGCGGTGGTCGACTACGGCATGGGCAACCTGCGCTCGGTGGCGCAGGCGGTGCATGCGGCTGCGGCCGACGACACGATCGGTGTCGTCATCACCTCCGACCCGCAGCAGGTGCGCGCCGCCGAGCGCGTGGTACTGCCGGGGCAGGGCGCGATGCCCGACTGCATGCGCGAGCTGCGCGCATCCGGGTTGTTCGATCCGGTGCTGGAGGCGGCCGCGAGCAAGCCGCTGTTCGGTGTCTGCGTGGGCATGCAGATGCTGCTGGAGCATAGCCAGGAAGGCCGCAAGGGCGACGATGGCGCGGGTACACCCGGTCTGGGACTCTTCCCCGGCGACGTCATCCGGTTCCAGCTGGCCGGCCGGCTGCAGGAGGACGGCAGCCGCTTCAAGGTACCCCACATGGGCTGGAACCAGGTCTGGCGCAGCCCTGCGGATGCTGCGCCGCACCCGCTGTGGGACGGCATCCCCGACGGCAGCGCCTTCTATTTCGTGCACAGTTTCTACGCCCGACCGTCTTTTGCGCGCCACAGCGTCGGCGAAGCCGACTACGGTGGGCGCTTTACCGCGGCAATTGCACGCGATAATATTTTTGCCACCCAATTTCACCCGGAAAAAAGTGCTGCCCACGGCCTCGCGCTCTACCGCAATTTCCTCCGCTGGAAACCCTGACCCGTCCGCGCCTTCCCCGCACCATGCTGCTCATTCCCGCTATTGACCTGAAAGACGGTCACTGTGTGCGCCTCAAGCAAGGCGACATGGAACGATCCACCACCTTTGGAGAGGACCCGGCAGCCGTGGCCCGGGGCTGGGTCAGCCAGGGGGCGCGCAGGCTGCATCTGGTCGACCTGAACGGCGCGTTTGCCGGCCACCCGAAGAACGAGATGGCGATCCGCAAGATCCTCAAGAGCGTCGGCAGCGAGGTCGACGTGCAGCTCGGCGGCGGCATCCGTGACCTGGACACCATCGAGCGCTACCTCGACGCCGGCCTGCGCTACGTCATCATCGGTACCGCCGCCGTCAAGAACCCCGGCTTCCTGCAGGACGCCTGCACCGCGTTCGGCGGCCATATCATCGTCGGTCTGGACGCCCGCGACGGCAAGATCGCCACCGATGGGTGGAGCAAGCTCACCCGCCACGACGTCATCGACCTGGGCAAGAAATTCGAGGACTACGGCGTCGAATCCATCATCTACACCGACATCGGGCGCGACGGCATGCTGTCGGGCATCAATGTCGAGGCCACCGTCAAGCTGGCACAGGCGCTCACCATCCCGGTGATCGCGTCCGGCGGCCTGAGCTCGATGGCCGACATCGAGGCCTTGTGCGAGGTCGAGAGCGAAGGGGTCGAAGGCGTCATCTGCGGCCGGGCGATCTATTCCGGCGACCTCGACTTCGCGGCCGCCCAGGCCCGCGCCGACGCGCTCAACGGCTGATCCCCCGGTGCTGGCCAAGCGCATCATTCCCTGCCTGGACGTGACGGGCGGGCGGGTCGTCAAGGGTGTCAACTTCGTGTCCCTGCGCGATGCAGGCGACCCTGTCGAGATCGCCGCGCGCTACAACGAGCAGGGTGCCGACGAGCTCACTTTTCTCGACATCACCGCCACCAGCGACGACCGCGACCTGCTCTTGCACATCATCGAGGCGGTGGCCAGCCAGGTCTTCATCCCGCTGACCGTCGGTGGTGGCGTGCGCACCGTCGAGGATGTGCGCCGCCTGCTCAATGCGGGCGCCGACAAGACCAGCTTCAATTCCGCAGCCCTGGCGAACCCCCAGGTCATCGAAGACGCTTCCTCGCGTTATGGCGCGCAGTGCATCGTGGTGGCCATCGACGCCAAGCGCCGACAGCCCCAGGACGAGCAGCGTCCCGGGCCCGATGGCGCTGCAGTCGGCCCCGGCTGGGACGTCCATAGCCATGGCGGCCGGCGCAACACCGGCACCGACGCCGTGGGGTGGGCGCGCCACATGGCCCGGCGTGGTGCGGGCGAGATCCTGCTGACCAGCATGGACCGCGACGGCACCAGGTCCGGTTTCGACCTGGCGCTGACGCGTGCCGTGAGCGACGCGGTCGACGTCCCGGTCATCGCGTCGGGTGGTGTGGGCACGCTGGACCACCTGGCCGACGGCATCCAGGCGGGCGGCGCGGATGCCGTGCTGGCGGCCAGCATCTTCCATTACGGTGAATTCACCGTGCAGCAGGCCAAGCAGCACATGGCCGCGCGCGGCATCCCGGTCCGCCTCTGACCAGCCGCTGGCACCGCTGCGGGGCCGCCCGGCCATCGCCGACAATACCCGCATGAACTGGTTGAACGACATCAAATGGGATGCCGCCGGGCTGGTGCCCGTGATCGCCCAGGAACAGGCCACCGGCGACGTGCTGATGTTTGCCTGGATGAACCGTGAGGCGCTGCAAAAGACCGTCGAACTCGGCCGCGCCGTCTATTTCAGCCGGTCCCGCGGCAGGTTGTGGTTCAAGGGCGAGGAGTCCGGCCATGTGCAGGTGGTGCACGAGGTGCGGATGGACTGCGACAACGACGTCCTCCTGCTCAAGGTCACCCAGCAGGGGCACACGCCGGGCATCGCCTGCCATACCGGCCGGCACAGCTGTTTCTTCCGGTTGCAACAGGGCGGCGTCGCTGGCGGATCCTGGACAATCACCGACCCGGTCTTGAAAGACCCCGAATCGATCTACAAATAGGGCCGCATGTCTTCAGGTTCCGTATCCACCGCCGTTCTCGAGGAGCTCGCTGCCGTCATCGAGAGCCGCAAGGCCGCGTCCGGTGGCAACCCGGACATCAGTTATGTGGCCCGCCTGCTGCACCGCGGGCCGGATGCATTCCTCAAGAAGATCGGCGAGGAGGCCACCGAGGTCGTCATGGCGGCCAAGGATGTCGACCTCGCCCGGGCCACCGGTGGCGACGCACCCGCCCGGCAGGCCCTGCTGGTGGGGGAGGTGGCCGACCTCTGGTTTCACAGCCTGATCACATTGGCCTACTATGGTCTGGCTCCGTCCGCCGTGCTGGCCGAGCTGCAGCGCCGCGCGGGAACGAGCGGCATCGAGGAAAAGGCCCTGCGCAAGGCGCAGTCGCGCGAGCAGGGCGCCCATTCATCCACACCCGGGGAGAGCAGCCATGGTTGATGTCATCGATGTGCAGGCGGTCGACAGCGAGAAGGCCCAGGCCCTCAAGACGGTGGGCTGGATCAGCTACATCCTGCACCTGATGGTCGCCGTCGGCGCCCTGGTACCGGGCGCCCAGGCGGGTGCCGCGCTGCTGATCGTCGCGCTGGTGCTGGACATGGTCAAGAAGGACGAGGCCGCCGGCACCTGGCAGGCCAGCCATTTTTCCTGGCGCATCCGCTCGGTGATCACCGCCGGCCTGTTGTACCTGGTCACCGCGCCGCTGTTCCTGCTGCTCTACCTGCCGGGCGCCATCGCCTGGTTCGTGATCTCGATCTGGTTCCTGTACCGGATCGTGCGCGGCATGGTGGCCATGAACAACAGTCGGCCCGTCGGCCAATGACAACGAAAGAAGGGAGGGGCCACCGTGTCGCATGACCCGAACTGCCTGTTTTGCAAGATCATCGCGGGCAAGATTCCCTCGCGCAAGGTGCACGAGGACGACCATGTCTTCGCCTTCCACGACATCCATCCCTGGGCGCCGGTGCATTTTCTGCTTGTCCCGAAGCTGCACATCCCCTCTTTCGCCCAGCTGGGTCCCGAGCATGCAGGCCTGATGGGCCACATGATGACGCTGATCCCGGCGCTGGCGCTGCAGGAAGGTTGCCGCCCTTACCCGGAGGGCGGCTACCGGATCGTGAGCAATACCGGTGCCGAAGGCGGCCAGGAAGTCCACCACCTGCATGTCCATGTGATGGGGGGCCCGCGCCCCTGGTTGCGCGGTTGATGAAGGGTTATTGGGGCCCCCTGTGGCCGCACGACTAAAATTCGCGAATTGTTCAGGAGAAACTCATGGGTTCGTTATCAATCTGGCACTGGCTGATCGTTCTGCTCATCGTCGTCATGGTGTTCGGCACCAAGAAGCTGAAGAACATGGGCGGCGACCTCGGAAGCGCCGTCAAGGGCTTCAAGGACGGCATGAAAGACGGCACCGCAAGTGCCGACGACAAGGCGGCCGCGCCGGCCGGGCAGGTGGCCAACGCCGCCGCAGCGCCCGAAAAGACCACCATCGACGTCGAAGCGCGTCAAAAGTCCTGACACCTGACGTGGCAGCACTGGCGTGATCGACCTCGGCATTTCCAAGGTGGCCCTGATCGGCGCGGTCGCGCTGATCGTGATCGGCCCCGAGAAACTGCCGCGCGTGGCCCGCATGGTGGGCACCATGCTCGGGAAGGCGCAGCGCTATGTGTCCGACGTCAAGGCAGAAGTCAGCCGCTCGATGGAGCTCGACGAGCTCAAGAAGATGAAAGACACCGTGGCCAATGCAGCCCAGGATGTCGAGTCTTCCATCCACAGCGGCGCCAGCGACTTCGAGAAGTCCTGGTCCGATGCCACCCATCTGAGCACCGAGACTGCGCCGGATACCAGCAGCTACACGCCACTGGAGAGCTACCCGGTGTACCGGCATCCCGGCAAGCGCTGGCGCGTCAAGACCGGCGCGATGCCCAACTGGTACAAGGCCCGGGCTGGCGTGCGAACCCGTGCATTGTCCGGTGCCGCCCGTGTCGCGCGGTTCCGGCCCCAGAAGGTCGGCTGACCAATCCAACCGGGCCCTGCCCGCCAGGGCCTACGCCCCCGGTAGAACCCTGGCCCCCGCACCACGATGACAGACCCCACCTCCAAACCCGACGAACTCGCAGGCACCGAGCAGCCGTTCGTGCAGCACCTCATGGAGCTGCGGGACCGCCTGATCTACAGCCTGATCGGCCTGGTGGTGTGCATGATCCTGCTGGCGATCTGGCCCTCCCCCAGTGGCCTGATCGACCTGATCGCAGAGCCTATCCGGGCCCACATGCCGCCTGGCGCCAAACTGATCGCGGTGGGCGTGTTCTCGCCTTTCTTCGTTCCGCTCAAGGTGCTGATGATGGCTGGCGTGCTGCTGGCCCTGCCCTGGCTGATGTACCAGGCCTGGGCCTTCATCGCTCCGGGGCTGTATGGCCACGAGAAACGGCTCGCCCTGCCCCTGATCTTCTTCGGCAGTGCGCTGGCCTATATCGGCATCGGTTTCGTGCAGTTCTTCGTGCTCGACAAGATGTTCGCCTTCATCCAGGCCGTGACCCCGGCCAGCGTGGCGGCGACCCCCGACATCGCTTCCTATGTCGAGGCCATTCTGGGCCTGTACCTGGCCTTCGGGGTGGCCTTCCAGGTGCCGATCGTGGTGGTGCTGCTGGCGCGCATGAACATTGTCAGCATCGAGAAACTCAAGGACTTCCGCGGGTACTTCATCGTGTTGTCC
>JBIKTP010000149.1:0-6178 GCA_044348035.1 Burkholderiaceae bacterium | reverse complement strand
CTGGTCGGTGAAATCCACATACACCGCCTTGCGTGCGTCCAGCGAATGCGGGCAGTGCCCCAGCCTGGCCAGCTGCTGTTCGCCCAGCTTCATGCGCGACGCTGCCAGCGCGCTGTCGCGCTCGTTGATGGTGACGAAGATCCGGCCGCGGCACTGGATGCGGTCGACCCATTGCGCATGGCTGGCATTGTTGGTGTCGGCAGCCACCAGCACCACGTTGTCGAACACCAGCGCATCGCCCCGGTAGGACGAGGACTGCATCAGATGCTTGAACACATAGTTGCCCATGCTGTGCAGCATCATGTTGATGGTGAACGGGCACCATTTCTGCGCCTGGGCGCTGAAGAAGCGGTCCCATTTCTCGGCATCGTTGCCGAAGCGCCGCGTGGCCTCGGCCTCGATGCGCTGCACATGGTCGGTGTGCAGTTCCCGCAGCAGTTCGTTCATCCGGGCGATGGCGCGGTCGAGCGCGCCGATGGACGCCATCGCATCGCGCTTGTCGCTCTTGTAGCTGGCCACCCCCTTGATGCCACCCCCATTGGCCGGCCAGGAGAAGGGCACCACCTCGACGCCGTAGGTGGCCGCCAGTTGTGCGGCACGGTCCAGCACTGCGGGTACGTCGTTGTTGAAACCGTGCACGAAGAACAGCACATTGCGCCCGGTGCCCCTGAGGCCGAACGCGGCCGGGTTCACCATGCACTGCAGCTTGCGCGACAGGTAGCGGCTGGCGTAGACCGGTTTGCCTTGCACGCTGGGCAAGGGCAGGCCGACCTCCTGGGCCATCGCGTCGGTGATCTCATCCGGCAACACCTGCAGCTTCCACTTGCGGCCAACGCGCTCCGCCCAGGCCATGCGCAGCTCGTTGGGGCCCTTGGGGTTGGGGCGGGCGCCGAAGGCGGTGGAGGGGTCGGTGGAGGTTTCGTCGACCTCGCGGTTGGTCACGATGAACATGGTGTGGGTCTCCTCCCATCAGGGCTGGCCGGTCTGTCGGTGCGTGCGCGAAGGCGGGAGCCATTGACTGTAGCGACAGCGGTTTCCATGGTCAATCGACGGGCCAGCAGACTTCCCCGATGTGCACCAAACGTCATGGACAAGCTCCGGGTATAACATGATCAAATAGCTGTTAGTGCTCCTGGCCGCGTTCCCATGCGCGGTCCACCGAATGACAATACCGCCGATTCCCACCGCCCGCGAGGGCGGGCCACGCCTTGCCTGCTTAACAACCTCACGGAGACCGCCATGAAAAAGAGATCCTTCGTCCAATCCGCCCTGGCCGCGGCCGCCCTGTGCGCTGCCGGCCCCGCCCTGGCCCAGCAGACCGTCACGCTGCGCCTGCACCAGTTCCTGCCACAGCAGGCGACCATCCCGGCGAAAGCGCTGATCCCATGGGCACAGAAGGTCGAGCGCGACTCGGGCGGCCGCATCAAGGTGCAGCTGTTCCACGCCATGCAGCTCGGCGGCACACCGCCACAGTTGATCGACCAGGTCCGGGACGGCGTGGTGGACCTGACGTGGACGGTGCTGGGTTACACGCCGGGCCGCTTCAACAAGTCCGAGGTCTTCGAGCTGCCCTTCATGAGTGGCAATGCCGAACAGTCGTCCCGCGCCTTCTGGGAGTATGTCGAGAAATACGCGGCCGACGAGTTCAAGGACGTCAAGCTCGTGGCCGTCCACACGCACGGCCCCGGCCTGTTCCACACCAAGACACCGGTGACCGGGCTGGAGAGCCTGCGCGGCATGAAGATCCGCGGCGGCTCGCGCGTGATCAATAACATGCTGACCAAGCTCGGCGCCACGCCGGTGGGCATGCCGGTGCCGGCCGTGACGGACGCATTGTCCAAGGGCGTGATCGACGGCACCACCATCCCGTGGGAGGTGTCGCCTTCGCTGAAGGTCAGCGAACTCGTGAAGAACCACACCGGCTTTGCCGGCAAGGAAGGCCTCTACACCCAGACCTTCGCGTTCGCGATGAACAAGGCCAGCTACGACAAGCTTCCGGCGGACCTGAAGAAGGTGATCGACGACAACTCGGGCATCGAAACAGCGGCCATGTTCGGCCGGGCCATGGAGGACGGCGACAAGGTCGGCCGCGACATCGCCGTAAAGGCCGGCAACAACATCGTCTCGCTGGAAGTCGCCGAGACACAGCGCTGGCGCCGCACGGCCTCCACGGTGGAGACCGACTGGGTGGCCGAAATGAAGGGCAAGAACATCGATGGCGCGAAGCTGGTGGCGGAAGCGCGCGCGCTGATCGCGAAGTACCAGAGGTGACGTCGACAGGGTGATGCAGTGAAGACTCTGTCCTTTCTGGCCAGGTTGTGCGCAGTGCTGGCCGGCGTCATCCTCACGGCCATCACCCTGGTGACCTGCTTCAGCCTGATCGGGCGCAACACGATCGGTGTGACCCTGGCGGGCGACTACGAGCTCACGGCTGCCGCGGCCGGCGCGGCGGTGGCGCTCTTCCTGCCCTGGTGCCAGCTCCGGCGCGAGAACATCATCGTGGACTTCTTCACGTCGCGCATGCCTGCGCGCGTCAATGACAGGCTGGACCGCCTGGGCGCGCTGCTCCTGGGTGCCATGATGCTGCTGCTCGCCTGGCGCACGACCGTGGGGGGCCTGAACGCCTTTCGCTCCGGCTCCGGCACCATGATGCTGGGTCTTCCGGAATGGATCATCTATGCCGCCATGGTGCCACCCCTGGTGCTGACCGGCGTGATCGCGCTGGTGCAGACCGCGCTTGGCGATGTCCGAGAGGAAAATCCGTGAGCGCCCTGACCCTGGCCGGCATGATCTTCGCCTGCATGCTGGTGCTGATGGCCCTGCGTGTGCCCATCGCCGTCTCGATGTTCGCCGCAGGCGTGTTCGGTTACCTGTACCAGGTGGGTCTGAGCCCGTTCCTGAACAACCTCAACGGCCTGGCCTACGCACGATTTGCCAGCTATGACCTGTCGGTCATCCCGCTGTTCATCCTGATGGGCAACTTTGCCACGCAGGGAGGCCTCTCCAAGGCCCTGTTCCAGTTTGCCAGCGTCATCATGGCAGGGTTCCGGGGCGGCCTGGCGATGGCAGCCGTCATGGCCAGCGCAGCGTTTGGCGCCATCTGCGGCTCGTCGATCGCCACGGCGGCCACGATCACCTCGGTCGCACTGCCCGAGATGCAACGCCATGGCTACTCGGGCCGGCTGTCGACCGGCACCCTTGCGGCGGGGGGCACACTCGGCATCCTGATTCCGCCCTCCGTCCCGCTGGTGATCTACGCCATCCTGACCGAACAGAACATCGCCAAGCTGTTCGCCGCCGCCACGATCCCCGGTGTGATCGCGATGGTCGGCTACCTGATCGCGATTGGTGTGTATGTGCGCCTGTTCCCCGGCCATGCACCGGAGCATGACGTCGATCGCCCGCGCATGACGCTGGCGGGCGTCCTGGCGGTAGCGCCGATCGCGGTCATCTTCACCATCGTCTTTGGTGGCATCTACGGTGGCCTGTTCACGCCGACCGAAGGGGCCGGCGTGGGCGCCGCGGCCACCTTCGTGGCGGCGCTGCTGCGCCGCGAACTCACGCTCAAGAAGATCGCGCACTGCTTCTACGCGACGGCCGCCGCGAGCGCGATGATCTTCCTGATCTTCATCGGCGCCGACATGATGAACACGGCGCTGGCCCTGACGCAGGTTCCCGCGCAGCTGGCCGCGGTGATCCAGGGCTGGGGCGTGGCTCCGGTGCTGGTGGTCACGGGCATCCTGCTGTTCTACGTGGTGCTGGGCGCGGTGATGGACGAACTCTCGATGATCCTGCTGACCATCCCGATCTTTTTCCCGGTGGTGATGGGCCTGGACTTCGGCATGCCCAAGGAGTCGGTGGCCATCTGGTTCGGCATCATGGTGCTGATGACCGTCGGCTTCGGCCTGCTGGCGCCACCCGTGGGGTTGAACGTGTACGTCGTCAACGGCATGGCCAAGAACGTGCCGATCAGCGAGAGCTACCGTGGCGTGCTGCCGTTCCTGGTCAGTGACGTGTTGCGTACCGCCCTGCTGCTGGTGTTCCCGCCGATCTCCTTGTGGCTGGTGAAGTTCGTCGGGTAGCGCGGCAACGGATCACCCCCCACCCTGGTAGGCCTGCGGGTGCTGCCACCCATCGTCGCCGATCTCGTCCCACTCGGCCTTGGAGCCCACCCAGATGTGGTCGCGCACGCGCAGGCCCAGGCCTTCGCCAGGCAGCAGGCCGACGGGGATGAACATGCGCTCGGCGTCGTTGTGACCGGGCAGGCGCGAGCCGCAGACCCTGCAGAACCAGGTGTCCCAGGTGGAGCCCGGCTTGGTCCATCGTGCGATGTGCTCCTGGCCCTGCAGCCAGCGGAACGCGTCATTCGGCACCACGACAACGGCAATGCCGTTGGCACCCGTCGAGCGGCGGCAGATCGAGCAGTGGCAGACAAACACGCCACGCGCCTCGCCGCTGAATTCGAAGCGGACGGCGCCGCAGTTGCAGTGGCCATGGGTCATGCGAAAGCTCCTGGCAGTGGTGGCGGGCTACACAGGCCTGGGAAGGATCAGCTACCGGGGAATCGGTGGTACATGAAGAACTGGGCATCCCTGCTCCAGCCCCGGGCCTCGTAGAGTGCCTGGGCAGACGGGTTGTCCCTGGCGACATTGAGCGTGACGCGGGCAGCGCCGTGCGCCCAGGCGTAACCCTCCACGGCGGCCAGCAACTGCGAAGCCACGCCCTTGCGCCGACCCTTTTCATGAATGAACAGGTCGTTGAGGATGAAGACCCGCGCCAGGGCCGTCGAGGAGTAGCTGGGGTAGAGCTGCGCAAACCCGAGCGGTACTGAATCCTCATGGGCCATGAAGACGACGGATTCACCGTGATCGAACCGGGCCTGGAGAAAGGCGCGCGCGGCTGGCAGGTCACTTTGCTTGCCTTGAAAGACGCGGTACTGGTCGAACAGTTCCGCCAGTTTCCCGAGGTCGGCGAAGACGGCTTGGCGAACGGTGATGGGGGTCATGGATGGAGGGAGGCCGCCCCACGCACCGCCTTGCGACGGGCATTCAGGGCATGCAGCATTAATGCCACTATAGCGATGTTCAGAGCAAGCAACAGCGCTGCCAGTCCTGTGGGACGGTGGACAAGCTCGGTGAGCTCGAACGGAATGTAGATGGCCCCGCTCAGCGCTGCGAGCACTTCGGCCCAGGCACGCTCCCGATAGAGTCCGTACGCCTCGACGAGACGCACAGTTGCGTAGGCCGCCGCTCCCGCAGCCAACTGCCACAGCCTTGGATCATTGACTTCGGCTGCGGCGTCCAGGAAGATCTTCGGGTACTTCGACGCCGGGTTCAGGTGGGCATGCTCCACCAACATCGCGGCCAGCCTGTGCACGTCGTGGTGGATGAGCGCCAGAAGCCCCGATGCCGCCAGCAGGACCACCAGGCCCTTGAGGCCCTCCAGTGCGGCGACCAGCCGCAGGGCTCTAGAAGATCGCATAGGCAATGACGGCGCAGATGGCAGCCATGCCTGCCAGCCCCGCGAGGAACAGGATGTCCACGGCAAGTCGCAGGCGTCGGCGTGTGCGCGCGACTTTGGTCTTGAAGGACCAGAATGCCAGGAATACGCAGGTGACGAAGATCAAAGCAGCGACGGCGAGCAGATCGTCGCCCAGCGTTTGAACCCTGGTCTGTGCCGATATCAGCCGCAGCAGGCCAATGGCGGTCAGGCACACCCCGACCATGCCGGCGGATACCGCGAACACATGCATCGTCAAGTCATGCTCGTGCGCTTCTGATCTTGCCGGATGCTCCACCGCAGGTGATTTGTCTGCGGCCTGGCGCTGGAGTTCCGCGGGCGCCACTGGCGCTTCGCTGGAACGCGTTGTTCTGGCGCCCTCACGCATTGGCCAGCGAAGGCGAGCAGCGCCCTGGGATGGGTCCGCGCAATGGTGAGCGACTGCGCTTCATGGAGGGGTTCCAATTTCGGGGGCAGGACGGATCTCCTTGAGAGATGTTCGTCGGTATGCGCGTGAACGCCATGCGGGGTGCCTTTCTCGTTCGAGATTGCTGCCCAAGCCGGAGGCCCGGGCGTCACTTCATGGACTTGACCTCAGCGGTCATCTCCTGCATGGCCGCCTGCATCTTTGGCATGACCTGCTGCATGTAGACCTGCATCTCCGCCATGGCCTTCTGCG
>JBIKTP010000148.1:0-6185 GCA_044348035.1 Burkholderiaceae bacterium | reverse complement strand
CGCGCGCCGCGTCGATCAGGCCCTTCATGTACCCGACCGCAAAGATCTGCCCGCGCACCATGTAGCCCGGGTTGGCGTTGTCCTCGCCTTCCATCGTGGGCGCGTGGTCCGGCCGCATGGGCCCGTTGTAACCGACATCCAGGTACGCGCGCATGGCCTCGGCCATGTCGGTCTTGCCCTCGTCGTGGAAGGTTTCCTCGAACAACGGCACGCTGCCGCGGATGTCGCGGAAATGCGCGAAGAAGATCTTCCCGCGGCCACCGAAATACCGGATCGCGTCGGGGATCACCACACCGGGCATGGCAGCGAAGTTGCCCTGGCAGAAGGTGATGCCGTTGGACGGGCTGTCGGCCATGTCGAGGACGCGCTTGAAGGCGTCCATGTCGCGCATGATGCGCGCCAGGCCGCGCACGGGCGACATCGGCGGGTCGTCGGGGTGCAGGGCCAGCTTGACGCCCGCCTGCTCGGCCACGGGCAGCACCCGTTGCAGGAAGTAGCGGAAGTTGTCCCACATCTGCTCGTCGGTGGTTTCCCCGGCATAGGTGTTGGGCACCTCGGCCAGGTCGGCGGCGTTGAACTGGGTCACCAGCGCGCCACCCCGCCCCACCACGTCGTTCGACGTGCGCAGCCAGTTGAACACCGCCATGAAGTTGTAGCAATACACCGGGATGCCGGCACGCCCCATGTTGCGGATGCTCTCGCACACACGGTCCAGGTCCTCGTCGCGGCCCGGCATGCCCAGCGTGATGCGGTCGGACAGCTGGTAGCCCTCGATCACCGAAAGCCTGAGCCCCTGCGCCTCCACCCGCTGGCGCAGGGCCAGCAGGTCTTCGTAGCGCAACGGGGGGCCCTGCTCGCGCTCGGGCGCCATCGTGACGCCGGGCACGGTGGTGACCACGTCGGTCATGCCCATCTGACGGGCGAGTCGTAGATCGGCCTCGGCCAGCGGCCGGGACACCATCGCGAGTTTCATGGGTGCTCCATTGCAAATGGGTCGGTGACCCGGACAGCGGCATCTTATCCAGATTGGTCGACCCGGTCGAACATCACCATGAGGCCTGGTGGCATCGGAGTGTCGATCAGCAGGCACAAGCCCCTCAAGGCCTCGGCCATGGAGCGCGGCATCGGGTCCCGGGGCTGGCAGGCCAGCCACTGCTTCGCCAGCAACGGCGTCTGTGTCATCGACAGGTCCTGCAGGCGCCGGATGGCCTGCTGCACCTGGGCCACCGACGGTGCGCCGGGGAAGGGCGCTGGCGCGGACAGCCCCAGGCCCGCCATCACGGAGCGCGACCATTGCGGCGCATCGTCCTCGGGCAACAGGCCCCCCAGTGCCTGCGTCAGGAGCCCGATCTCGGCGGCGCTGTCTGCCAGCGCAAGGCGCCGGGGCTCCACGGCCAGGCGAGCCCGTCGCACCGCCAGCCCCTGGTGGATCTGCAGCGCAGCCAGCAATTCGTGCAGAGACAGCCGCCCATCGGCTGCCACGATATCCAGGGCCTGCTGGCGCAGCATCCGCTGTTCGGGCATCGGCAAGGCACAGGCCTGCCGCAACAGGCCCTCGAACCATGGCTGGCGGCGACGGGGCGACAGGCGCCACACCGCATCCAGGACCGCCTGCGCGCCGGGGATGCCACCGGCAAACCGGCGCCAGGCGCCCAGTTCCGCAGACGCCAGCGCCGGTGCCGGCACCAGAAATGCGAGCAAGGCCGCCTGCAACAGGCCGCCCGGCGTGAACCCGTACAGTGCATGCAGTGCCTGCTCCGCCTGCGTCTCCTGCCCGGTGCGCCCTGTTTGCCAGTCCTGCCCACCGCGCTCGCCGAGCGGATGCGCTGTGCCGGGAACCCGGCCAGGCACATCGCTCGTGGCGGCCGCTGTCCGGCCTTGCGGCGTCGCGTCCGGCGCCAGAGCGCTGTAGTCCAGCGGAGCGGTATCTGCGCGCCCGGCCCGCTCGTGCGATGCCTGCGCCTCGACCAGCTCGAGCACCGGTGCGTCCAGCAGCGACACGGTCCTGCCGTAGATGCGCCGCAGCCGCTCCACCAGCGGCGGATGGGTGGCCAGCCAGCGCATGCTCCGCGCCTCGCCCGCCGACAGCAGCAGGGGCGCCATCGCGGCAGCGTTGGCACTTTGAAGCCGGGCCTGGCCCCGGGCCGCCTGGTGGGCAATCTTGCGCAACGCGCCACCGATCCCCTGCGGCAGCCGCGTGAACTGCACCGCATGGGCATCTGCCAGGAACTCGCGTTGCCGGGACACGGCGGCCTGCAGCAGGCGCCCCCCCATCCAGCCCAGGAAACCGGCAGCCATCAGGGCCAGGCCTGGCAGCAGGGCGACGCTGCGCCGACCATCGGCGTCCCTGGGCAGTGTCAGGCTGTGGCCGAAGTTGAAGATCATCTGCAGTCCGAACACATAACCGATCAGACGCATGTTGAGCCGGGTGTCGCCGTTGAGGATGTGCCCGAACTCATGGGCCAGGACCCCTTGCAGTTCGTCGCGGGTCAATCGCTCCAGGGCGCCCCGGGTGACGGCGACCACGCTGTCCTGCTGCTCCCAGCCGGCGGCAAATGCATTGATGGCGTCGTCGCGCTCCAGCAGGAACACCCTGGGCGACTTCAGGCCCGAGGCGATGGCCAGTTCATCGACCACGTTGCGCAGCCGGCGTTCGGGCGCGCTGCGGGGGTCTCGCACCTCGCGCCCGCCCAGCAACTGCGCCACATGGGCGCCGCCCTGGCGCAGGCGTTGCGTCTCGAGCCAGCAGCCGCCCAGAATGAAGCCGAGCGCAAGCAGGGTATTGGTCTCGAAGAACCATGGCGGAAAGCCGTACATGCCACCGGGATGCAGCCGCCAGATCAGTGCCAGCGCGGCATTGGCACACACCACGGTGCCAACAACCGTGACCAGGAACAGCCCCAGCAGCCGGCTCGTGGCCCGACGCGCATCATCCTGGTGCTGGTGAAAACGCACAGTGCGGGCGGTCTGGTATCCCCGGCCTAGAACAGCACCCGGGGCGCCAGCCGCTCGGCCTCGGACACCGTGGACTGCAGCATGTCGGCAGACCGGAACCCGAACACGCCCGCCAGCAAGTTGGCGGGGAATTGACCCGCTGCATTGTTGTACTCCAGCACGGTGTCGTTGTAGGCCTGCCGGGCAAAGCCGACCCGGTTTTCGGTGGAGCTCAGTTCCTCGGTGAGGTCGCGCATGGTCTGGTCGGCTTTCAGGTCCGGGTAGGCTTCTGCCACCGCCATCAGCCGGCCCAGCACGCCACCCAGCGCACCCTCGGCGGCGCCCAGCGCCGCGATCGCGCCGGCCGCTGCGGGATTGCGGCGCGCCTGGCCGGCGGCCGTCTGGGCGGTGTTGCGCGCGGCAATCACCGCCTCGAGCGTCTCGCGCTCATGCTGGATGTACTTTCGCGCCGTCTCCACCAGATTGGGAATGAGGTCATGGCGCCGCTTGAGCTGCACGTCGATCTGGGCAAAGGCGTTGCCGATGCCGTTGCGCAATCGCACGAGCCGGTTGTACACCGAGACCGCGAACAGTGCCACGACCACCAGGATCGCCAGCGTGACCAGAGAGGTCGTACCCATGTCAGCCCTCCGCCGCGGATACACGCACGCGGCTGGCGCTCAGTGTAGGTCAGTGGCGGCCGGAGCCGCCCAGAAATGGTCGAGAAGCGGAACAAAGCCGCTGGCTGGCTCGAAATAGGGCAGCGCACCGCCCGGGACGGCATGGAACTGCCAGTTCGGACGACCCTGCAGCACCGACCGGCCGCGGTAGTCGGTGAAGTCGCCACGGGTGGCCATCGACACCCAGACCGGACAGCTGACCTGCCTGAACACCGCGTGGATGTCCCGGCTGAAAAGGTAGGCGGACACAAAGCGCAGCGGCGCATGCCGGGCACCGGGCTGACGTGTCGTGATGACGGCGTAGCGCCACAGGTCTTCGTCGATGGTGCGTGAACCCCAGGTACGCCGCAGGAAGTAGCGGATCACGCCGGGCCGGGTCAGGTTGCGAAAGATGCCCTCGGACCAGCGCGGCCGGGTGAAGAACCGGTACAGCCACGGAACGCCCAGCGTGGCGCCGCGCGGCCCGTCGCGGCGCTGGTTGCCGCGCATCCCGGTCGGGCTGACCAGTGCCAGGCGCCGGATGCTGGCGGGTGCCTCGGTCTGGGCGCGGGCCGCAAACTCGCAACCCAGCGAGACCGCCAGCACATCGACCGAACCCACCCGCTCGCGCTCGCACATCAGCAGGACCACGGCGGCCACGGCATCGGTCATCATGCGCGGGGTGTAGTCCCGGTCACTGCGGTCGGAGCGCCCGTAACCCGGCAGATCCAGCGCGTACACCGCCCTGGCCCGGCGGTAATGGGCGAACAGGGGCGCCACTTCGGCGGCAGATGCCGCGGCATTCACGCTGTGGACCAACAGCAGTGGCGGTGGCATTTTGGCGCCGCCAGCAGGGGGCTCTGGCTGCGCCCGGTAGACATGGATGCGCCCGGCAGCGGTGGACAGGTCGAACGAGTCTGCGGGCAGCGCCGGCGGCAGCGCAGGCTCCTGCATCTCAGGTCCGTGCCTTGCGTGGAGGCCGAGGCGCGGAGCCGGTCACGCGCGGCGGCAGACCGGTATGCTGCGTCAGCAGGCGGCCCTTGGGCGGCGCAGCCGGGCGAACCGGTGCCGCCGTCGAATTCTTCCTGCGCGCGCTCTGGTAACTGCCGTCTCCCAGCGGCTGCCAGGTTGGTATCAGGTGCTGCTTGCCATTGCCGATCAGGTCGGAGCGGCCCATGGCCTTGAGCGCCTCGCGCAGCAGCGGCCAGTTGTTCGGGTCGTGGTAGCGCAGGAAGGCCTTGTGCAGGCGGCGGCGCTTCTCGCCGCGCACGATGTCGACGGCCTCGCTGGCGCGGGTGATCTTGCGCAGCGGATTGCGGCCACTGTGGTACATCGCCGTGGCGGTGGCCATCGGGCTGGGGTAGAAGGTCTGTACCTGGTCGGCCCGGAAGCCGTTCTTCTTGAGCCACACGGCCAGGTTCATCATGTCGCCGTCGCTGGTGCCGGGATGGGCGGCGATGAAATACGGGATCAGGTACTGCTTCTTGCCGGCCTCGGCGGAGAAACGGTCGAACATCTGCTTGAAGCGGTCGTAGCTGCCGATGCCGGGCTTCATCATCTTGTCGAGCGGGCCGCCCTCGGTGTGCTCGGGGGCGATCTTCAGGTACCCGCCCACATGGTGCTGCACCAGCTCCTTCACATACTCCGGGCTCTGGACGGCCAGGTCGTAGCGCAGACCCGAGCCGATCAGGATCTTCTTGATGCCCTTGAGCGCGCGCGCGCGCCGGTACATGTGGATCAGCGCACTGTGGTCGGTGTTGAGGTTGCTGCAGATGCCGGGGTATACGCAGCTCGGCTTGCGGCAGGCGGCCTCGATCTCCGGGCTCTTGCAGCCGATGCGGTACATGTTGGCGGTTGGCCCGCCGAGGTCGGAGATGACGCCCGTGAAACCCTTGACCTTGTCCCGGATCTCCTCGACCTCGCGGATCACCGAGTCCTCGCTGCGGCTCTGGATGATCCGCCCCTCGTGCTCGGTGATCGAGCAGAAGGTGCAGCCACCGAAGCAGCCGCGCATGATGTTCACGCTGAAGCGGATCATCTCCCAGGCAGGGATCTTGGTGGCGTGGTCATGGCTGCCGTTTTCGTCGGCATAGGCCGGGTGCGGGCTGCGCGCGTAGGGCAGGTCGAACACGTGGTCCATCTCGGCCGTGGTCAGCGGGATCGGCGGCGGGTTGATCCAGACATCCCGGGCCGTGGCGCCCTCCCCGTGTGCCTGCACCAGCGCCCGCGCATTGCCGGGGTTGGTTTCCAGGTGCAGCACCCGGTTGGCATGGGCATACAGCACGGCATCGGCCCGGACCTGCTCGTAGCTCGGCAGCCGTATCACGCTGCGGTCGCGGGGCGGCACCTGCAGCTTGCCCTTCAGCGCCGGGTTGGCAACGAACCGCAGGGGCTGGACCCCCGGGTTGGCATCGGGTGGGGCTGCGGCCGCGTCCTCCTTGCTGCAGGTGGCACCCTGGGAGGCAGCCTGTTCGCTGGTGGTCAGGTAGGGATTGACATGGCTCTCGACCCGGCCCGGCGCGTCCACGCTGGTGGAGTCGATCTCGAACCAGCCCTGGCCATTCGGGTCGTCGGCGCGCCGCACGAACGCAG
>JBIKTP010000147.1:0-6187 GCA_044348035.1 Burkholderiaceae bacterium | reverse complement strand
CCTGCGCCAATCCGTCGGCAACATGCGATTCGCCGCGTCGCAGCTTTTTGGCCGCCACATTGGCAATTTCGGCCTGCAACAGGTCCGGCGCATGCAGGGACCGACCCTGGATCCGCTGTTCTGCCTCCGACTGCCAGGATTCCCGAAAAACAATGCCCGCCAATGCGCTGCAATCCAGCACCAGAGGCGGACGGGTCAGGTAGTGGCTCGGTGGCTCTGCCAGATGCAGGCGCGGAGGTGCCACGGTCATCGGCTGTCCCTATCCTGCCGGATGATGTCGATGCTCGACAGCTGATCCGGAATCGGGTTGGGGTATTTGGCGTGGAGTTCAGCAACGACTTGCTCGACGGTCTTCCAGCCCTGCCGGACGATGGGATGCCCCAACCGGTCAAAGCCGACAACCTTGCCCTCGGCACCGGTTGCGCGCATTGCGGGGGCTGCCTCAGTGCCTTGCACCGCCTGCTCGATCAAAAACATCAACTCCCCCTGCAGCGAGCGGTGGTTGCGCGCCGCGCGCAGGCGAAGGGCTTCTGCCCATTGCTCCGGAACATCCTTGATTGAAATGTTAGCCATATCGGATCCAAAATTGACAAGTGCCGCACTATGGATCCATTATGAGTCCATGTCAACACCCAGCCCCACCCAACCTGACAACCCCGACTGGATCCGGCGTACGCCGCGTCATGGGCCATGCCTATATCAGGCAGCCGACAAGGGCCGCAACAACTCCGCCAGATCACTTTCGGTAAACAAGGGCTGCTTGCGTCCGGCAGCGCCGCTGTACATGCTTTCTGCCAGGGCCGCCTTGCGCTCCTGCAGCGCAAGGATGCGCTCCTCGATCGTGCCCTGCGCCACCAGCTTGACCACCCACACGCTGCGGGTCTGCCCGATGCGGTGGGCGCGGTCCGTGGCCTGGTTCTCGACCGCCGGATTCCACCAGGGGTCGTAGTGGATCACGGTGTCGGCCTGCGGCAGGTTCAGACCCACGCCACCGGCCTTGAGGCTGATCAGGAACAGGGGCACCTTGCCGCTGGTGAACTGTTCGATCAGGGCGTCCCTGTTCTGGCTTTGCCCGGTCAGCTTGATCCATCGGATCTTGCGTTTTTCCAGCTCGGCCTCGATCAGGCTCAGCATGCTGGTGAACTGCGAGAACAGCAAAATGCGCCGCCCCTCGGCAAGCATGTCAGGCAACATCTCCATCAGTTGTTCGACCTTGGCCGACACCTTCAGCTTTTTCGCCGCCGCCAAGGGCAAGAGCCGCGGGTCGCAGCACACCTGGCGCAGCTTGAGCAAGGCATCCAGGATGGTGATCTGCGACTTGGCCAGCCCTTTCGCACCCAGGGCCTCGCGCACCGCCTTTTCCATCCCCAGGCGGATGGTTTCGTACAGGTCCGCCTGGGCGCCAGAGAGCTCCACCCGCATGATGGTCTCGACCTTGGGGGGCAACTCTGCTGCCACCAGGTCCTTGGTCCGGCGCAACATGAAGGGGGTGACCCGGGCACGGAGCTGCGCCAGACGCTCCGGGTTGCCGAGCTTCTCGATCGGTGCACGAAACAGTTCACCGAAACGCTTCTGGCTGCCCAGAAAACCAGGCATCAGGAAATGGAAGAGGCTCCAGATCTCCCCCAGGTGGTTCTCCATCGGGGTGCCAGACAGGCACAGCCGGTGGCGGGTCTGCAGTTCTCCGACCACCTGCGCAGCATGGGTGCTGGCGTTCTTGATGTTCTGGGCTTCATCGAGCACCACCAAGTGCCACGGCGCCTGCAGCCAGCGCTCCCGGTCACGCTGAAGCAAGGAATAGGGTGCAATCACCAGGTCCTGCTGGTCGATGGAACTCGTCACGCCATGCCGGTCCTTGCCGTGGATGACAAGGGAGCGCAACTGCGGACAAAACCGGGCTGCCTCACGTTGCCAGTTGCCCATGAGGCTCACCGGGGCGATGATGAGTGCCGGGCGGGTCAGGCGCCCGGCGTCCTTTTCCACCTGGATGTGCACCAGTGTCTGCAAGGTCTTGCCCAAGCCCATGTCGTCGGCCAGGATGCCGGCCAGCCCATGGGTGCGCAGGAACTGCAACCAGCCAAGGCCCTGCTGCTGGTAGGGCCGCAAGGTGGCCTGCACGCTTTCCGGCACGGGAACCTCCGGCAGGCCCGCGGCGCCACGCAACTGCTGCACCATCGTGCGCAGCGCGTTCGCGCCCTCCCACACGGCGCCTGCACCCAGTGCGGCGCCGGTGCGCAAGGCGTCGAGATGCGAGAGTCGCAGGCTGTCACCGGTGAAGTCGCGATGACGGTCCCCCACCAGCTCCAGCAACGCGGCCATCCAGGGACGCAAGGAATCGGTGGGCAGGCGAAGATAACCTGTGCCATCGGGGCCGCGCAGGTAGATGAAGGGCGGCAGTTCCGGCAAGCCGCTTGCCGGGTCTGCCGTGGCCGCGGCCGCCTGTGCGATCAAATCGGGCAACAGGGGAAGGATGTTGTGGCGCTGGCCGTCGATCTCGATGCCGAGCGACAGGTCGAACCAGGGCGAGGTGGCGCCTTGGTCGCCACCGCCACCGCCATCGCCACCGCCACCGCCACCGTCACCGTCACCGTCACCGTCACCGTCACCGTCACCGCCATCATCGTGTGCCGCCCGCATCCGCACATGCAGCGCGTCGGCCCGGGTAATCCAGCCGATCAGAGCTTCGTCCAGGGTCAGGTCGAAACCGGCTTCGCGCAACACGGCGAAGTCTTCGTCGGCCCAGCGCAACCAATCCTGCTGCGACCTGTCTGCGGGAATGCCGAAAACACCACCGCCGAAGGTCGACAGCCCCAGGCCCGTGAGGCGCAGTACGGCGCGGCGCTCGGAAACGGCATCGCGATGCAGCAACAGCCGCTCCTGTGAGCTCTCCAGCACGACGGTGTCGCCAGCCCCGTCCCACCAGCCGAGATGGCCGGCATAGTCGAAACGCAGCGTGGCATGCAGCAGGCCCTGGCGCGGCGCCTGGTCCAGCGGGGCGGGCGCAAGGCGCAGTCGGGCTTGCGGCACGATGCCCTGCAAGCTGCGCAGCGCCTGCAACACGGGCGGCGGCGGAATGGAGCCTAGCGATTGCAGCAGTTCCGCCTGATGTCCCTGCATTGCGTGCGCAGCCAGTGGTGGCGCGTTCAGCAGCACCGCAAGCCTGGCCGGTGCAATGCCCGGGGCCTGCAGCAGGCCGCATTCGCCGCTGCTGGTATCCAGGTACAGCAAGGGCTCGTTGTGGCAGATGCGCGCGTGGCTGTCGGCGACTTTGCCTCGCAGGACCCAACCCGACCCTTCAGACCGGACCGTGCTGATTTCGTGCCACGCCCATTGCAGGGTGCGCACCGGCCCCCAGCGCACTGCGGCACCGGGACGGTCCTGGTCGTCCTTGACAAACAGCCGCCCGGTGCTGGCTGCCTGCTCCAGGGCCAGTTGGCCCGCACGTCCCACCGGTCGGCAACTGATCCCGGAGGTGTAGCTGTAGCTCTGGTGCCGCGCTTTGGGCATGGCGGCGATCAACTGCATCACCTCGAGGTCTTCGGCAAGGGCGTTGTCGTAGACCGCTTGCCCCGGGGAGGGGGCATAACGCATCAGCCGGGGTTTGGCCCAGTCGCCATTGGCCTTGCGCTTGCAAACAGCGGCCTCCAGCAACAACTGAGGCTTTGTGCCGGTCCCCTGGGCGATGGAAAGAAGAAACAGGAAGCAGTCTGCACGGTCGGATGTCGGGCCATGCTTGGGTTCGTGAACTTCGCGCGGCGCGGCGCCGGACCCGCTCGCACTGACGCGGTCGAGTTCGCGCAACCAGTTCAGCAGATGGGCTTGCGCCACCAGCCGCGCGGCCTCCTGCTCCAGCGCCAATGCGGCCTGGCGGTCCGCCTCGAGCTGCTCGGCACTGCGCGCAGGAACCGGCGCAGGTGCATCGGGCAAGTCCTTCAGCAGGCGCAGGCCCTGCTGTGCGGCCTTGAGCATGAGGGCAACGCCATGCTTGCACTGCACGCCAACCGGGCATTCACACAACGAGTCCCACTGCGCGACCTGCCCCTGGCTCGTCAGTGCCAGCTCGATCGACACTTCATAGGTGTCACGCTTGCTGCCCAGCACTTCACCCAGCAAGATCCAACCGGCCCCGCTGGGCACGATATCCAGGCTCAGCACATGCTGGCTGACATACAGCGCCATGCCGCGCTGCCAGGTGATCGGGTCTGTGAGGCGCGCCAATGATCGGCCATCAAACCAATGGCCGGTAGGTCGGGAAGTCGATTGCATGGGCTGCACGTTGTCAAGGCCGCTGGAGACGGCCTGCATTGTCCCGCACTTGCGCAAGGGCGCGGCGTACGCGCTGGTCAATACCCCAGCCGCTTCTCCACCACATTGCGCAGCGGTTCGTCCCGCAGAAAACGCTCCAGGTTCTCGGTGAAGAACACCATGGCGTCGTCGATCCAGGTCTGGGTATGGTCGGCGCAGTGTGGCGAGAGCAGCAGGTTGTCCAGCCCGTACATGGGGTGGCCGTCAGGCAGCGGCTCCTGGGCGAACACATCCAGCGCGGCACCCCGGATCCGCCGGTGGCGCAGCGCCTCGATCAGGGCGGGTTCATCGATGATGGCGCCGCGCCCGACATTGATCATCACGCCGGTGGGTTTCATCGCGGCGATCGCGGCGGCGTCGACCAGGCCGCGGGTGTCCGGTGTCAGCGGCGCGGCCACCACCACATAGTCCGAGCGGGCCATGAGTTCGTGCAGGCGCTCCGTGCCAAGGGCCTCGTCGACCAGTTCGTCGCCCTGCGATTTCTCGGGCCGCCGGCGCAGTGCGATCACGCGCATGCCCAGGGCCTTGGCCAGCCGGGCAGAGGCGCGGCCGATGTCGCCGTACCCCACGATGCCCATCGTCCTGCCGTGGGCCTCCTCCACATCGAACTGCTCCCAGCGGCCAGCCGCCTGGTTGCGCTGCATGCGGTGGAGGTCCTTGGCGAAGAACAGCACCCCGGTGGCGACGAACTCGCCCAGCGAACGGCTGTAGACACCGCTGCTGTTGGTCAACGGCACCGGGCTGTCGACCAGCCCGGGGAACAGCAGGCTGTCCAGCCCCGCCGAGCGGGAATGGAGCCAGCGCACCCGCGGGGCCAGGGCGAACACCTGCTGCAGCAAGTCACGGCTGGCCGTCCAGACCAGGATGGCGTCGGCCTGGGGCGCGGTGTCGGCCACGGTCGCCAGCGTCGGGCCGATCACGATCCGCACGCGGTCGCGGAAGGGTTCGAGCATGCGCATCTGGGGTTCGGCCGGGTCTGCGAGCACCAGCAGGGTGGGGAGGGGGAATGCCATGGGATGGGTCTCCTTGTGATGTTCCTGTGCATGAGTCGACCGGACGGCCGCGGTAAATTACGCGGCGGGGGCCGCCGACGCGATGCCCATGTCCTGCAGGGTCAACGCGACGGCATGGACCGCCTGTTCGATCTCGCCAGGTCCGATGGCACCGATGCAGCCGACACGGAATGTCTCCACCGTCGTGAGCTTGCCCGGGTAGAGGATGAATCCGCGCGCGCGGGCCGCGGCGTAGAAGGTCTTGAAGTCGTATTTCGGATCGGCCGGCGCGTGGAAGGTCACGATGATCGGCGCCTGCACGGCCGGGTCGAGGAAGGGCTTGAACCCCAGGGCCGCCATGCCGCGCACCAGGGTCTCGTAGTTGCGCTGGTAACGCGCGAGCCGCGCGCCCTGGCCACCCTCGGCCTCGAACTGCGCGATGGCCTCGTGCAGGGCCACCACCACATGCGTGGGCGGGGTGAAGCGCCACTGGGTGGTCTTCTCCATGTACACATATTGGTCGTGCAGGTCCATGGCCAGCGACTGGCTGTTGCCGGCGCAGCCGTCCAGGATGGCCTTGCGGATGATCACGAACCCCATGCCCGGAACACCTTCGAGGCATTTGCCGCTGGCAGCGACCAGCGCGTCAAAGCGCGTCGTGCGGGCGTCGATCGGCAGCGCTGCGAAGGAGCTCATGGCGTCCACGATCAGCCCCTTGCCGTGCTGCTGGCACAGGTCGGCGATGGCCTGCAGCGGGTTGAGCACGCCGGCGCCGGTCTCGCAGTGGATCAGCACCACGTGGGTGATGCTGGGATCGGCCTTCAGGGCGGCTTCGGCGGCGGCGGGCGACACCGGCTGCGCTTCATCGAAGGGCAGCAGGGTGGAGCGCC
>JBIKTP010000376.1:0-3886 GCA_044348035.1 Burkholderiaceae bacterium | reverse complement strand
TGCGCGCTCGCTGGCGGCTGCGCCCCGCACTGCCACCAGACGGGCCGTGTAATCCTGCCGGGCATTGTGCAGGATCTGGTCGGTCAGGCCTTCCTCGACCTCCTTGCCATGGCGCAACACCTTGATACGGTCCGCCACCTGGGCGACCACGGCCAGGTCATGCGTGATGTAGAGCGCTGCCGTCTTGTACTCGTGGATCAGCGACTTGAGCAGGATCAGCACCTCGATCTGCGTCGTGACGTCCAGTGCGGTGGTGGGCTCGTCGAGCACCAGCACGTCCGGGCGGCAGGACATCGCCATGGCCGCCATGGCGCGCTGCAATTGCCCACCGGAGGCCTGGTGCGGGTAGCGCGCGCCGAAGTTGTCCGGGTCGGGCAGGTCCAGCGAGCGGAACAGCTGGCGTGCCCAGGCCTCGGCTTCGGGGCGCTTCATCAGCCGGTGGATCAGCGGCGCCTCGCAGACCTGGTCCATCAGGGTATGGGCCGGGTTGAAGGCGGCGGTGGCGGATTGCGCGATGTAGGCGATGCGCTTGCCGCGCGTGCTGCGCCGGCCTTCGGCATCGAGCGAGCGGATGTTCGTGCCTCCCAGGGAGACCTCGCCTCCGGCGATATGCACACCGGCCCGCGCGTAACACATGGCCGACAGACCTATGGTGGATTTGCCGGCGCCGCTTTCACCGATCAGGCCGAGGACCTCGCCTTTCCTGAGCATCAGGTCGACGTTGTCGACGATCACGTTGCCGGCGATGCTCTCAAGGCGCAAGCCCTTGATCTGCAGGATGATCTGGTCGTCCATGGTTCCTGGCTTTCGTGGATCGATCGGTGGTCTAGAGTTCGGCCTGCGCGCCCGAGGGACGCGCGTCGATGGACAACATCCAGTCGACCACCAGGTTCACCGACACCGTCAGCAGCGCGATGGCCGTGGCCGGGTAGATCGGAGCCATCATGCCGAAGTTGATGGCCGCCGCGTTCTCGCGCACCATGCCTCCCAGGTCGGCATAGGGTGGCTGGATGCCCAGGCCCAGGAACGACAGCCCGGCGATGAACAGGAAGTTGAAGCAGAAGCGCAGACCGAACTCCGACACCAGCGGCGCCCAGGCATTGGGAAGGATCTCGCGGCTGATCACCCACCACAGGCCCTCGCCGCGCAGGCGCGCCGCCTCGACATACTCCATCACCGACAGGTTCATGCCCAGCGCCCGCGCCAGGCGGAACACCCGGGTGGAGTCGAGCACCGCGATGGTGAGGATCAGCACCGGGATGCTGGAGCCGAACACGCCCAGGATGATCAGCGCGAAGATCAGGCCGGGGATGGACAGCATCACGTCGACCAGACGCGTGAAGAAGATGTCGACCCAGCCGCCGACCACCGCGCTGATGAAGCCCAGCACGATGCCGATGACGAAGGACAGCGCGGTGATGGCCAGCGCCACACCGATGGTCATGCGCGAGCCGTACATGATGCGGGTGAGCATGTCGCGGCCGATCTGGTCGCCACCGAGCCACATCACCGCAGAGGGCTCGTCCCAGGTGCCGCCGACATTGGCCGATTCCGGGTACGGCGCCAGCCAGGGCGTGAACACCGCCACGATCAGGAAGATCGCCACCACCACCAGGCCGAACCAGGCCGACGGGGTGGGCTTTTGTCCAAACACTTTCATGCGTGCGTCCTTCTCGTGTCAGCGCTTGTGCCGCAGGCGCGGATTGACCAGGATCACCAGCACATCGGCCAGCGTGTTGAGCAGCACGAACACCATCGCGAACACCAGCCCGCAGGCCTGGATCACGGGCACATCGCGCTTGGAGACCGCGTCCACCATCAGCTGGCCGAGCCCGGGATAGACGAAAACCGCCTCGATCACGACCACGCCCACCACCAGGTAGGCCAGGTTCAGCGCCACCACCGTGATGATCGGTGCGGCCGCATTCGGCAATGCGTGGCGCGTGATCACGCGCTGGCGCCTGGCGCCCTTGAGAAACGCCATTTCGACATAGGGTGTGGACATCACCGCAAGGACCGAGCTGCGCGTCATGCGCAGCATGTGGGCGGCCACCAGCAGCGTGAGCGTGACGGCCGGCAGGGTCGACTGGTAGATGCGCTCGGCGATCGGCATGCCGGGGGACACGGTGGACAGCGACGGGAACCAGTCCACGTTCACCGCCATGAGGATGATCAGCAGATAGGCGATGAAGAACTCGGGCAGCGAGATCGCGATCAGTGTGACGATGTTGGACAGGCGGTCGGAGATCCTGCCCTCGTTGATCGCGGAGAAGATTCCCAGGCCCACCGCCAGCGGGATCGCGATCAGGGCCGCATAGGCGGCAAGGAACAGCGTGTTGCCCAGCCGGGGCATCACCTCGTCGACGATCACCCGCTTGTTGGTCATGGCCACGCCCAGGTCGCCCTGGAGGGCCCCGACGAACCAGTTCCAGTAGCGCAGATAGGCGGGCACGTCGAGCCCGAGCTCCTTGCGGAAGATCACCAGTGCCTCCGGGGTGGCGCCCTGCCCGAGCACTGCGGACGCCACGTCACCGGGAAGGATCTCGGTGCACACGAAAATCAGCACCGACACCGCAAACAGTGTCAGCAAGCCCAGCAGCAGCCGGTTCACTATCAGTCGCAACATCACCGGACCTTCCAAACAAAAAGCGCGCTTTACAGCCCCGTCAAGTAGCGAAGCAATAAGCGCGCCCAGAGGCTATGGCGCCGCCGCGAACCGGCATGTCAGCCGGCCCGCGCGGGGTTGCGGTCACTCAGGCGAACCAGCCTTTTTCAGCGATGCGCTGGTCGCCCAGGTCGTAACGGGCGGAAATGGTCAGGCCCTGCAGCTTGGTGGAGTGCGCATCCAGGTAGTCCTGGATGGCAAAGCAGACCATGCCCGAGTTCTGGCTGATGATCTCCTGGCACTTGGCGTACATCGCGGCGCGCTTGGCCTGGTCGAGTTCGACACGGGCGTCGACGAGCAGCTTGTCGAACTCGGCATTGACGAAACGGGTGTCGTTCCAGGTGTTCTTCAGGCCGCCACCAAAGGTGCTGGTGAGCTGGTTGTCGATGGTCGGGCGGTTGCCCCAGTACACCGCGCAGAAGGGCACCTTGAGCCAGACGTTGTCCCAGTAGCCGTCTCCGGAGACGCGCTTGAGGTCGAGCTTGATGCCCGCCTTGGACAGGGACTCCTGGAACACCTGGCCGGAGTCGGTGGCGCCGGAGAAGGCACCCTCGGAGACCTGCAGTTCCAGAGGCGCGCTGATGTTCGCCTTCTTGAAGTGGAACTTGGCCTTGTCGGGATCGTAGGCGACCTGCTTCTGCTTGGTGTCGAAGAACTTCATCTTCGGGCCGACGGTGTGGTCGTTGCCGACCGACGCGTAACCCGAGAACACGTTCTGGACGATCTTCTTGCGGTCGATGCCGTACTTCAGGGCCAGCATCAGGTCCTTGTTGGCGTACGGGTCCTTGTCGGTGTGCGCGACGAAAGCGAACCGGTTGCCCATGCCAGGCGTGCGCGAGATCTTGAGGTTCTTGTTCTTGCCCAGCAGAGCGGCAGTCTTGGGGTCGACGCGGTTGATCGCATCGACCTGACCGGTCACCAGGGCCTGGGTGCGCGCTGCCGCATCCCCGATATAGCGCAGTTCGACGCGCTCGAAATTGCCGCGGTTGGGCTTCCAGTAGTTGCCGGCCTTGCGCTTGAAGACGGCCCGCACGCCCGGCTGGAACTCTTCCAGCGTGAAGGCGCCGGTACCGTCCGGCTTGGCGAAGTCGGTGTAGCCATTCGGCACGACGATGATGTGGTAGTCGCTCAGGTTGTAGGGCAGGTCGACGTTGCCCTTGCTCATGGTGATCTGGATCTGCGTCGGGGAGAGCTTCTTGACGTCCGTGATGTCGGCCAGCA
>JBIKTP010000248.1:0-4777 GCA_044348035.1 Burkholderiaceae bacterium | reverse complement strand
TTGGATGCCGGAGCGCACCACCTCTGCCACAAAAGCCGCCGTGTAGGCGGTCAGGCCGATCAGCACGGACAGAAACTCGGGGGTGAGCGACCCGCCGTTTTCGATCGCGAACTCGCCCTTGACGGGGGCATTGAACTCGGCCGGTGCGCCGCCAGCCAGCCAGCCCAGGACACCGACCAACACCACCAGCAGAACTGGAACCCAGAACATGCTGCGCAACTGCCCGGTGGCCTCGAAGACGCGAAATGCCCAGCGCCGATAGCCCCACCCGACAAAGCAGCCTGCGACCAGGCCGATGGCGCCCCACAGATGGCCGGCGGCCCAGACCGGGATTGGAAAGCTGAGCCCTCCCTTGCTGAGGAACATGGGGCCGATCACCCAGGCATCTGCCGCCAGTGGCAGCGCCTCGGTGAACAGCAAATACCACATTAGCAACTGCAGCAGGACGGGCACGTTGCGGAAGAACTCGACGTATGCGTAACAGATGCCCCTTACCAGTGCGTTGCGTGAGAACCGACCGACGCCCAGCAAGGTGCCCAGGATGGTGGTCAGGATGATGCCGATGATGGCCACCCGCAGGGTATTGGTCAGCCCGACGAGGAACGCTTGCCAGTACGGGTGACTGGAATCGAAGGGGTAGAGGCTCTCGCCGATGTCAAAGCCGGCCGGGCCGAGCAGGAAGTCGAACCCGCTCTGGATACCGCGCACCTGCATGTTGTGCATGGTGTTGCTGGCCAGCCACCACAGGCCACTGGCGATGGCCGCTAACGCGATGAGCTGGTAGACCAGTCCGCGAAACGCCTGGCTCCGCCAGGACCAGTGGGTGTTCTTGGGTGACGGTTTGACGGTCATGGTGTGCGCTTTCAGCGTCGGCGCGCCAGAGTTGGCGCCCCAAAAGAGCGCTGCCGGTCACGAAGCTCGCGCCGGCAGCAGGAGGGCAAGGCGTGGGAGCCTGAATCAGCGGATCGGGTAGGCGTACATCAGGCCGCCCTTGTTCCACAGGTTGTTCACGCCACGCGGGAGATTCAACGGAGTCTTGGGACCCACGTTGCGCTCGAAGCTCTCGCCATAGTTGCCCACGGACTTGATGACGCGGAACATCCAGTCCTTGTCCAGGCCGAGCAGCTTGCCGGTGTCTTCGTTGCCGCCGCCAAGCAGGCGCTGCACCACCGGGTCGGTACTGCTGGCCTTCATCTGGTCGACATTGGCCATGTTGACGCCATATTCCTCGGCTTCCATGGTGCCGTAGATCACCCATTTGACGATGGCGAACCACTCGTCGTCACCCCGGCGGACCATCGGGCCGAGGGGTTCCTTGGAGATCAGTTCAGGAAGGATCAGGTGATCTGCCGGGTTCTTCGCTTCCTTGCTGCGCACCGAGGACAGGCCGGACGCGTCGGTCGTGTAGGCGATGCAGCGGCCCGAGAAATAGGCGCCGGTGGCCGCCTCGACCTTTTCAAACACGACGGGCTTGATGTTCAGGTTGTTGGCCTTGGAGTAGTCCGTCAGGTTCTTTTCGGTGGTGGTGCCGGACTGCACGCAGACGGTCTGCCCCTTGAGCTGCTTGGCGCTCTTGATCTTGCTCTTGACCGGAACCATGAAGCCCTGGCCATCGTAGAAGTTGGTCACGGTCAGGCTCAGACCGAGCGAAGCATCCCGTGTCAGCGTGAAGGTGGTGTTGCGCGCCAGCACATCGATTTCGCCGGACTGCAGCGCCGTGAAGCGCTGCTGGGCGTTGAGGGGCACGTACTTGACCTTTTCGGGATCGCTCAGGACCGCAGCAGCCAGAGCCTTGCAGACATCGACATCCAGGCCGGACCACTTGCCGGAGGAGTCGGCAGCGGCAAAACCTGCCAGCCCGGTGTTGACGCCGCAGACGACCTGGCCGCGCGCCTTGATCGCGTCGAGGGTCTTGCCGGCATGTGCCGCCGGTGCGGCCAGCAGCGTGCCGAGCGCCAGGACGGCGCCTGCAGCCAGTTGTACCTTGGAAAATTTCATGGGGGAAGCTCCGTAATGGTTTGGACAATGGAAAACAGAAGCTGCCGTGGCACGGCGTCACACGGCTGCAACAGACGGAATGTAGCCGGTTCGGCGCGGGGCAGCATCGGGGTTTACTCGGTAGGGTTATGCAAGATCGACATGGGTTGATCCCTGCATCGCTCCAACGTTGAGTCCAATGGCAAGCACGCTTCATGCCACCCATGGCGGGGGCTGCCGCTGCCCGTCTGCCCCGTCCTGGTGCCGGCTCCGGCGGAGGCTCACTTTTCGACAGCATGTCCCCCGGCCGCCCGCATGCGCGCAGGGTGACCGGGTGGGGCCGTCACCGGCCCCGGGGGTTCCCGTAGGCTTGGTCGATCTCGTTGAACACCGGGCTGTCCATGCCCGGCTCCAGAGGCATGTAGGGACCGGTTCCGCTGTGGGTCGATTCGGTGGCGGCCACGAATCGGCCACTGCGCACGTCGAAGACATGGACCTCGCCGTCCTCGATCACGTAGTGCCAGCCATGCAGCGCCAGCTGGCCGGCGTCGACCTGCTGGCGCACCATCGGGTAGTCCATCAGGCGTTCGAGCTGCAGCACCACGGCACGCTGTTCGGTACGACGCAGGGCCTCCGCACTGGGCAGAACCGGCAGCACCGCCTCGCGGCCAAGCTCCAGCCAGGCGGCCAGGTTCTTGGCCATCGGCGGCACTTCGCCATATAGGGCCCGGATGCCGCCGCAGTGGCTGTGGCCGCAGACCACGATGCGCGACACCTGCAGGTTCAGCACCGCAAACTCGATGGCCGCCGAGGTGCCGTGGTACCCGGCCGAACCATCATAGGGCGGCACGAAGGCCCCTACATTGCGCACGATGAACAGCTCGCCCGGGCCGGTGCCGGTGAGCAGGTAGGGCACAAGGCGTGAGTCCGAGCATCCGATGAACAGGATGCTCGGATGCTGGCCGTCGCGCACGAGGTTCTGGAACTGCTCCTGCACACCCGGGAAGGTATGGCTGTGGAAGCGTTGCAGGCGCAGCAGGAGTTCGTCAGGCACGGTACGGTCGCGGGGCGGCGGTGTTATTGCACCAGCGGCGAATCGGCAGCCGCCAGATCGACACCCTGCAGTGCCGCCTGTCCAGCCAGGATGCGCAGGTATTGCTGCAAGGCGCTGACAAAGGCCTTCTGCTGCAGGGCCATGGCCACCGCGCCACGCACCGCATCGAATGCCTGCTGATGCCCGGGTTCTCGTGCCAGCACCTCGACCACATGCAGCCCGAAGCGGCTGTGCACCAGGCGTGGCAATACACCGACCTCGGCCTTGCCGAACAGTTCGCGTGCGAACTCCGGTGCGCAGTCCCCCTGCACCAGCCAGTCGAGGTCGCCGCCGTGTTCGGCGCTGGGACAGTTGGACAGGTCGCGCGCGGCACTGGCGAAGTGTTCGCCGGCCGAACCGTCGTGGCAGCGCACGTCCAGCAGGCAGGCTTCGGCACGGTTGCGCAGCGCGACGACGTTGGTGCCAGGCGTCACGGCAAACAGGATGTGCCGCACCCGCACCCGTTCGCCGGTGCGGTACTTTGCCTGGTGCGCGTCGTAGTGCCGCTGGCAGGCTGCGGGCGAGGGCGCTGGCATGGCGAGCGCGCGCTCCAGCAGAACGTCAATCGCGGCGCTGGCCGCATCGCTGAGGATGCCGTCCTCACCGGCTGGATCGCCGGCCTCGAGCAGTCCGGCCGACTGGGCCGCCTGGCGCAGCAGCTCGCTGCAGGCGCGCTGGCGCAGGGCTTCCGGTGGCAGGCTCTCGCCAGGGCGGTGCAGCGGCACCTGATTGATGGAGGCGACAGGGCTTGGGATATCGGTGGCATGCATGGGGTGGTCCTCGGGTTCAGACGCCTGCGCCCGGCTGGCGCGGCTGGTTGTGGCCGGCCGGCAGGTTGAGCCTGCGGCTGCGCACCACCTGGTGCGGGCGGAACAGGAAAGCCACGGTGGCGAAGCCGCTCCACACATGGACCAGCCGGCTGAACGGGAACAGCAGGAAGATCGTCATGCCCAGCAGCATGTGCAGCTGGAAGTGCCATTGCACACCTGCCACCAGGCTGGCGTCCGGCTGGAAGGTGGCAATGCCTTGCAGGTAGCTGGCCAGGCGGACCATGGTGGTCGGGTCTGACGCGTGTTGCAGCGAAGCAGGCAAGGTGGCCAGGCCGATGCACAACTGCACCCACAGGATGACCAGGATCGCGATGTCCGTCCGGTGGCTGGTGAGGCGGATGCGCGGGTCGAAGATGCGCCGATGCAGCAGCAGGCTCAGGCCGATGAAACAGATGACCCCGGCAATGCCGCCAGCGGCAACGGCCAGCCACTGCTTCTGCGAGGCAGTGATGAAGATCTCGTAGAGCCAGTGCGGCGTCAATTGGCCGAACAGGTGCCCGAAGAAGAGAAAAAGGATGCCGCCATGGAACAGGTTGCTGCCCCAGCGCAGCTGGCCACTGCGCAGCAACTGCGAACTGTCGCTCTTCCATGTGTACTGGTCCCGGTCAAAGCGGGCCAGGCTGCCCATCAGGAAGACCGACAGGCAGATGTAGGGATAAACAACGAACAAAAAGTTGTGCGCGGCATTCATGCGGACGCTCCTTGCGAAGAGGGAGGGGTCGAACGGACCGGCGTGACACAGGGAGTCCCCAGCAGCGCCGGATTTCGGACGATCTTGATGGGCTGCGGCTGGCCGGGTCGGGCCTGCCCCTGGGTTGAGCAACCATCGAAAGCCAGCGGCTCGGCCCAGGCCTCGTCAAGGGGGGCTTCCTGAGCG
>JBIKTP010000146.1:0-6233 GCA_044348035.1 Burkholderiaceae bacterium | reverse complement strand
GCCTTCAAGATCGTCGACATGGTCATCGGCCTGCGTGTGACCGAGGAAGAGGAACGCGAGGGCCTGGACATCGCGTCCCACGGCGAGACAGCCTACAACCGTTGACCGGCCGCGTCCAGTCCCCCCCTTGGGGGCCTGGACGCAGGTAGCGAGCACGGTTTGCTTCAGGGTGGTATTTCGGTCTGCGCTGGCGACATGCCAGCGCAGACCCTTTTTTTGGGGGGCTGGCGCAGGGGCGTGCACAATGCGCGCAAGGAGACATCGCCCCATGAACCCCACGCTCAGCCTTGCCAGCGGCGGATTGCGCTGCGAGATCGTTCCGGGGCTGGGCGCAGCGATCGCCGGTCTGTGGCTCGACGATATTCCCGTGCTGCGCTCCAGCGCCGGCGCCGGACTGGTGTCGGTTCGGGACGCCGGCAGCTACCCGCTGGTGCCCTTTTCGAACCGCATCGGTCAGGCGCGGTTCCCCTGGAACGGCACCAGCCACCCGCTGCTCGCCAACTTTCCGCCCGAGCCCCATGCCATCCACGGCGTCGGCTGGCAGCGGCCCTGGGCGGTGATGGAGGCACAGCCGCATTTCGCGCTGCTCGCGTTCGAGCACCGGCCCGATCCCGCCTGGCCTTTTGCCTTTGACTGCTCGCAGGCCTTCCACTTGGGCGCGGATGGCCTGGAGACCTCCCTCAGCGTGACCAGCCAGGCCTGGCAGGCCGCACCGTTCGGGCTGGGATGGCATCCGTATTTCGTCAAGCGGCCGCACAGCCATCTGCGCTTCGCGGCGGCTGCGCGGTGGGAGATGGGCCCCGACAAGCTGCCGACACACCCCACAGCGGTCGGCGGCCTGGACACGGATTGCGCCACGCTGGATGTGGACCATTGCTTCGAAGGCTGCAGCGGAGGTGTCGAATTGCAGGACGACCTGCTGCGGGTGCGGCTGAGTTCCAGCCTGCGGCGGCTCGTCGTCTTCACGCAGCCTGTGCGCGATTTCGTCGCGATCGAACCGGTGAGCCATGTGAACAACGCGCTCAACCTGGTGGCGGCCGATCCGCGGCTGCGCCTGCAAGACCTGGGTGTCGAACGGCTCGAGCCGGGGCAGACCCTGACCGCGTCCATGCGTATTGCGGTCGCCCGTCGCTAGGCTCGTTACCATTCGAGCGATGGAAACCCCCCTGTCCCGACTTGTCGAGCGTGTCCGTGCTGCAGCGGCCGATGCCCGCCCGCTGCGCCTGCGGGGCGGCGGCACCAAGGATTTCTATGGCCAGGCGCTGCTGGGCGATGTGCTCGACACCCGCGCCTGGAGCGGCATCGTCAGTTACGAGCCCAGCGAGTTGGTGGTCACGGTGCGTGCCGGCACACTGTTGTCCGAGTTGCAGCAGGTTCTGGCCGGGAAGGGCCAGGGCCTGGCCTTCGATCCGCCGCATTTTGGCGCCGGTGCCACGGTGGGCGGCATGCTGGCCGCGGGTCTGTCCGGCCCCGCCAGGGCCAGTGTCGGTTCGGTCCGCGACTACGTGCTGGGCGTGCAGATGCTCAATGGCCGGGCCGAATTGCTCCAGTTCGGCGGGCAGGTCATGAAGAATGTCGCGGGTTACGACGTGTCGCGCCTGTTGAGCGGCTCCCTGGGCACCCTGGGCCTGGTGACCGAGGTGTCGCTCAAGGTCCTGCCCCGGCCGGTGGCGCAGGCGACCTTGCGTTTTTCGATGGACCAGGCATCGGCTTTGGCGCAGTGGCAGCGCTGGGCCGCGAAGCCGCTGCCCCTGCGCGCCAGTTGCTGGGTGCGCGATTCCGGTCAGGACCATCTGTATGTGCGTCTGGCGGGTGCCCGTGCCGCCGTGGACGCTGCCGTCCGGTCGATGGGAGGGGAGCCGCAGGACGAGGGCCGCGTCGACGCGGACTGGGTGGCCTTGCGCGAGCAGACATTGCCGTTTTTTGTGCTGGAAGGCGCGCAGTGCCTGTGGCGTCTCAGTGTGCCCGAGACAGCCCCGGTGCTGGCGCTGCCTCCCGAGGCCGAGGGCGAGTTGCACGAGTGGGGCGGCGCGCTGCGCTGGGTCAAGGCACCGAAGTCCGCCATGGCAGCCATGCGCTCGCTCGCAGGCAGCGTTGGCGGCTCGGCCATCCTGTTCCGGCACGCAGCGTCCGACGCGGCGCGCGCCGAGCAGGTGTTCCACCCGCTGGAGGGGCCCCTGCTGCGTATCCACCGCGCGCTCAAGCAACAGTTTGATCCGCACGGCATCTTCAATCCTTCGCGCCTGTACACCGGTCTGTGACCACGGCGCACCCACGCAAGTCCCCATGCAAACCCGACTGGCCCCCGAATACGCCGAGACCGCCGATGGAAAGGCCGCCGAGGCCATCCTGCGCAAGTGCGTCCATTGCGGTTTCTGCACCGCCACCTGCCCGACCTACCAGCTGCTGGGCGACGAGCTTGACGGGCCGCGTGGCCGCATCTACCTGATCAAGCAGGTGCTGGAGGGTGACACACCCACGCGCAAGACCCAGCTGCACCTGGACCGCTGCCTGACCTGCCGCAACTGCGAGACCACTTGCCCCAGCGGCGTCGACTACGGCCATCTGGTCGACATCGGCCGCAAGCTGGTGGAGGCCAAGGTGCCACGCCCGGCCGGCGAGTCCGCAGCGCGCTGGGCGCTCAAGGAGGGCCTGTCCTCGCCACTGTTCGGGCCGGCCATGCGGCTCGGCCAGCAGGTGCGCGGCCTGCTGCCTGCGAGCCTGCAGAAAAAGGTGCCGGCGCGCCAGGCCACGCGGGCGTGGCCGACGCGCCAGCACCCCCGCAGGGTGCTCATGCTGGCCGGTTGCGTCCAGCCTGCCATGGCCCCCAATATCAACGGTGCGACCGCCCGGGTGCTGGATGCCGCAGGCATCCAGACCGTCGTGGTGCCGCGGGCTGGCTGCTGCGGCGCGGTCAAGTTTCACCTGAACGACCAGGAGGGTGGTCTGGCCCAGATGCGCGCCAACATCGATGCCTGGTGGCCGGAGGTCGAGCGCGGCGTCGAGTCCATCGTCATGAATGCCTCCGGCTGTGGTGTCACCGTCAAGGACTACGGCCATCTCTTGCGCGACGACCCGGTGTATTCAGAACGTGCACGGCGCATCAGCAGCCTGACGCGCGACCTGGCCGAATTGCTGCCCGCGCTGGTGCCGGCCCTGCAGGCTGCACGCCCGGGCCTGGCCCGGGCTGCAGCGGCCCGGGCGCCGGGGCTGGTTTTCCACCCGCCCTGCACCCTGCAGCATGGCCAGAAAATCAAGGGGGCGGTCGAACAGCAGCTCGGCGTGCTGGGTTTTGACATCCGGGTGGCCAACAGCGAGCCCCACCTGTGCTGCGGCTCGGCTGGAACCTACAGCGTGCTGCAGCCCGGGCTCGCCACCCAGCTGCGCGACCGCAAGCTCGGCCATCTGCAGGACATGGCGCCGCAGACGATTGTCAGCGCCAACATCGGCTGCATCACGCATCTGCAGAGTGGCACCAGCACACCGGTGCGGCACTGGGTGGAGGTGCTCGACGACGCCTTGCGCGATTGAGCGCAGGGCTGGACGACCGGGTTCAGCCGAGGGCCGCCTCGATATCACCCGCCAGGCTGGCCGGGGTGTCGGTGGGCGCGTAACGCTTGAGCACCTGCCCGTCGCGCCCGACCAGGAACTTGGTGAAGTTCCACTTGATCGCCTTGCTGCCCAGCAGGCCTGGGGCCTCGGCGGCCAGCCACTGGTACAGGGGAGCGGCCTTGGAGCCGTTCACGTCTATCTTGGCCATCATCGGGAAACTCACGCCGTAGTTCAGCTGGCAGAACTCGGCAATCGCATCGTTCGGGCCCGGGTCCTGGGCGCCGAACTGGTTGCAGGGAAATCCCAGCACCACCAGCCCGCGCCCGCCATAGGTCTGGTGCAGTTTCTCCAGTCCGGCAAACTGGGGCGTGAAACCACAGGCACTGGCGGTGTTGACGATCAGCATCGCCTTGCCCTGGAACGTGTCCAGCTTCACCGTCTTGCCGTCGATCCGGGTTGCTTCGAAATCATGGACACTGGGCATGGAGACTCCGGGATAAGGGGGAGGTGACAGGATAGATCATGCACCTTACCAGCATTTGCGCCATCGCGTTCAGGCCTGGCCCGGTTCTCCTGCGATACTTCCGCCCCATGACATTCTGGCCCCACCGTCTGCAGACCTGGCTGGCGACCGCCAGCCGGGACAGCCGGACAGTCCTTGACGACGCGGTCTCGGGCAACCTGCGTCGGTTGCGCTGGATGGCGCCAGCCGTCATTGCGCTCAATCTCCTGCATGTGGTGGTGTTCTGGTGGGTCTTCGACGCCTCGACTCCGACCGAGCGTGCATGGAAGGATGCCATCGGCTGGAGCCATCTGATCATGGCGGGCTGGTTGCTGTTGCTCGGCCTGCTGGCGCTTGCGCACGGCAACCGGCGTCAGCCGGGCGTGCTGGCGCGGGTGCTCAACCTGCTGGCGCCGCTGACCACGCTGCTGTTCACGGCGACCGTGACGACGGTCGACCAGCTCGTCACGCCCAATATCAGCGCGTTTCTGCTCGGCTGCGTGTTCGCCAGCCTGCTGTTCCAGCTGCGACCTGTCGAGGCGCTGGCCCTGCATGTCGTGGGGTACGTCGTGTTTTTCGTGGCGATCGGCACCACACAGGCGGATGCCGCGCTGCTGCTGAGCAACCGTGTCAACGGGCTGGCTGCGGCAGTCCTCGGCGTCATCCTGTCGGGGGTGCTGTGGCACAAGAACGCCCGGTATGTGCTGCTGCAGCGCGAGCTGAGCCAGCGCAACCAGGACCTGACACGCCAGCAGGAGGAGCTGATCTGGCTGGCCAAGCGCGATGCCCTGACCGGCCTGTTCAACCGCGGAGAGTTTCTCCGGCTGGCCGAGGAGGAACTTCGCCGCTCCTTGCGCCACGGCACCGACATGAGTGCCATCATGCTCGACCTGGACAATTTCAAGAGCATCAACGATCGCTATGGCCATCCGGCCGGGGATGCCGTGCTGCAGCATACGGCGGACTGCCTGCTGGGCGCCGTGCGGGTGACCGATGTCGTGGCGCGCATCGGCGGCGAGGAGTTCGTGGTGCTGCTACCGCAAACGCGTCTGGACGCTGCCGTCCAGCTGGCCGAAAAGCTGCTGCGCACCCTGCAGCAGTCCCCGGCGCAGGTGGCCCGGGGGGTGTCCATCGGGTTCACCGCCAGTCTGGGGGTGGGCAGCCTGCCCGCCGGTCACAGCAGCACCGTGGCTGCGCTGTATGCAGCGGCGGACCACGCTCTCTACGAAGCCAAGCGCCTGGGGCGCAACCGGGTCGAGAAAACGGAGCCGGATGGCAACCTGACACCCTCGGACTTCCAGCGCATGCGCCGCCAGTGAGCGGGCCAGTAGTGCCGGCGGTGGCGCGCCTCAGCCGTGCAGGTTGTCGTTGCGCGCGATCGCGATCAGGTGGTCGACCTCGGCGCGGTGCCGGATGCAGTTGCTGGCGTGCCAGCGCTTGATCAGCCACATCACCGTGGCGACCACCAGACCAAAGCCGGTGATCGCGGCGAAGGTGTGTACACCCAGGCCCGCTGACAGGCTGTAGGCCGCGCCCAGGGCCAGGATGCAGGCCTGTTCGTTGAAGTTCTGCACGGCGATCGAGCGGCCGGCACCCATCAGGTTGTGACCGCGGTGCTGCAGCAGCGCGTTCATCGGAACCACCAGGAAGCCGCCCAGCGTCCCCAGCATGATGAGAAAGGGCGCGGCAATCCAGACGTTGTCGATGAAGATCAGCAAGATGATCAGCACGCCCATGCCGATGCCCAGCGGTATCACGCGCGGGCCGTCCTCGAGCCGCATCCGCAGCGACGCCACGACAGCGCCTACCGCCATGCCGATGGCCACCACGCCCTGCAGTGCCGAGGCCTGCGTGACCGTATAACCCAGTGCTGCGGCGGCCCAGGCCAGCACGATGAAGCGCAGGTTTCCGGCCACCCCCCAGATCAGCGTGGTGGCGGCCAGCGAAATCTGCCCCAGCTTGTCGCGCCACAGGCGGGTGTTGCAGGACCAGAAGTCAGGGATCAGGCTGTTGATCTTGCGCGGCAGCGGCCGCATCTCCACGCCGGTGTCCGGGATGTGGGTGTTGAACCAGGCTGCCACCAGATAGACGAAGATCAGCATGCTGATCGCCGCTTCTGGCGGCGAGTCGATGCCGAAGTCGATCAGCGGAAAGTCGAAGCCCAGCAGCCAGGGCGCAA
>JBIKTP010000145.1:0-6242 GCA_044348035.1 Burkholderiaceae bacterium | reverse complement strand
GCTCAGGAAACTCCCCGGGTGTGCCGACGCGCGTGCCTGCACGCCCTGGCGCAGGAAGTTGGCGCGCGCCAGTTCGGCCACCTGCGGCAGGTCGAACAGGCACAGCTCCAGGTGCGGGGCGTGCTTTGCGAGGCGCGACAGGAACGTGCCCTGCCCTCCTCCCACATCCAGCACCCGCCGGTGCTGGCTGAAATCATGGACAGCCAGAATCTCATCGACGACGAATGGCTGCGAGGCCGACATCAGGTCGGAGTAGCGCGCCACCTTTTCCGCCTGCCAGTCCTGGTGCCGGGTATCGCGTTCCGGGTCCAGGGCATAGGGCCAGTAGTGGGCCATCTGGCCCTGCTCGAGCTGGTCCTTGAGCAGGGCGACCGGATCGTGCATGTCGTGGTAGAGCACGGCATGGTGCTCGATCATTGCGCGGATACCCGGGTGCCCGGCAATGGGGCCGCCCAGCGGACCCAGGCCATAACGCCCTTCGCCGCGCTGCTCCATGAGACCCAGCGCCACGGCAGAACTGACCAGCCGCTGGAGGCCCCCCGCCGGTACATTGCTGGTGAGGGCCAGCTCGGCCAGCGTGCGCGGCTGCTGCGCGACCGTTTCGAGCAGCCGCAGCCGCACACAGGCCAGCAATATCTGGGAGTACACGAAACCCGCCATCAGGTCAAAGACCTGGCGTGTGCGCCGCCTTGCAACCCAGCGGGTCAACGCATTCGACGTGCTCCAGCGGTACAGATCCGAGCTGGTCATCCAGCGATCCGTCAGCGCTCCCAGCCAGTCGCGAAACGGTGTCCTGCGTCGCTGGTGGTGCAGGCTGTGCGCCAGATCGAGTTGTCGCATGCGTGTCCCGTTGCTGCAGTGGTTGGTCAGACAGTCGCCTCGGGGAGCCCGACGTTGCGGTATTCGTTGCAGGCGGAGCGCGGCACCAGGCGCTCGGATTCCTGCCAGACCAGCTCGCGCATGGACTGCCTGCTCGCGCATTCAGGAACCGAGTCGGCCGCAGCCTGGATCAACGATTCGAAATAGGCGATGGCGCCACCCAGCCCGAGGTTGGCGATGGCGTTCGGGCGGGCGTGCTGCGCGTCCTGTCCGACAGGTTTTCCAAGAAGGTCCGCCTGCCCCATGACGTCGCGGATGTCGTCCGCGATCTGGTAGGCCTCTCCCAGGCGCTCACCGAGCGCGCGCCAGTCCTGCGGGTCGGCACCCGCACTCAAGGCCCCCGCGCAGGTCGCGGCCACGAACAGCGCGCCTGTCTTGGCGCGCTGGTACTGCGTCAGGGACACCCTGGACTCTGATTCCCAGGCCTGGCCGGCCACGATGCCATAAGGCATTCCGACTCCAGCCGCAATGATCTTGAGCAGGGGGGCCAGGCGTGCTGGCGAGCGCCCGGCCGCATTCGCCAGGGTGTCGAATGCCATCACGATCAGGGCGTCGCCTGCCAGTACCGCAAGGCTTTCGCCATAGGCGAAATGCACGGATGCCCGCCCCCGGCGCGTCTGGGCGTCGTCGAAACAAGGCAGGTCGTCATGGACCAGCGAGGCGCAATGCAGCAACTCGATGGCGACAGCGGCTGCCTCTGCAAGCTGCGGGTCGTCATTGGTACACGCGTTTGCAACGGCCAGACACAGTTTCGGGCGAATCCGCGCACCCCCCGGGAACACGGCATGGCGAATGGCGCCGACAAGCTTGGGGGGGCAATCCGGGGCCTCGCTATGGGCGACAGCCATTGCAAGGGAGTGCTCGATGCGGGTAATGGCTTTCATGAAGGCCTCCGGTGGTTGGGTTGAGCGAGACAGTTGACAATTTAAGTTGTCAACCACATATGTCAACAAATATAGACACTTTGGATCGGACCGTCAACTGTTGTCTTTGCGCCCGAACCCCGGCATGCAAGGGACTTCAGGGCCCCGGTTGGAAATGCCAGCCTGTCGGCCTGTGGTTCGCGTGGGAGGACCCTGGCGAGTGGCATCGGGCCAGGCCGAAGGCCAGGGCAGCGTCAGGGCTTGCGCGAAGCGGGACCGCATGGCCCGATCGCAGAAAACTGAATAGAAGCGGCCCTCAACGGCTGCGCGTCAGAAGGCTTTCAACCGTCGAGGCAAGCGGCTTGCGCTCGGTGCCCGGTTGGCCATGAATTCCAGCCAGGACCCCGTGCATCAGCTTGTTGACGAGTCCGCGGGACAGGGCTTCGATGACTTCCTCGACCGCCTCTCCCTTGGCGATCGCCTTCTTGGCCCGCGCCATTTCATGCTGCCGCCAGGCCTCTGCCTGCCAGTTGAGTTCCCGTATCAGGGGGACGCTGTTGCGCTTGGCCATCCAGTGCTGGAAGCTCTGCACACCGGTCTCTATGATGGCTTCGGCCTTGATGACCGCCGCCTGGCGATGGGACTGTCCAGCCTGCACGATGGCCCCCAGGTCGTCGACGGTGTAGAGGTACGCGTCCTGCAGCGACTTGACCTGGGGTTCGATGTCGCGCGGCACGGCAAGGTCCACCAGCAGCATGGGTCGGCCACGGCGCCGGGTGAGCGCGCTCTCGACAGCGCCCAAGCCGATCAGGGGCAGGACGCTCGAGGTGCAGCTGACCACGATGTCGAACTGGTGCAGGGTACGCGGCAGATCGGCAAGGGGCATCACTTCCGCGCCCAGGGGAGCGGCCAGGCGTTCCCCATTGGCGGCTGTCCTGTTGGCAACGACCATCCGCCGTGGCTTCCTGGCTGCAAAGTGGGTGGCGCACAAACCGATCATCTCGCCGGCCCCCACGAACAGCACGGACGTCTCGCGCAGGTCCTCGAACAACTGGCTGGCCAGGCGCACCGCAGCCGCTGCCATGCTGATCGAATGGGCGCCTATTTCGGTGGAGCTCCGCACCTCCTTGGCGACGGAGAAAGAGCGCTGAAACAGCTGGTTCAGTGTCGTGCCGACAGCTCCCGCCTCTGAGGCAAGCCGCACCGCGCCTTTGAGCTGGCCCAGGATCTGGGGCTCGCCCAGCACCATGGAGTCCAGCCCGCTGGCCACCCGGAATGCATGCCGCGCGACCTGCTCGTCGCGCAGGCAGTAGGTGTGCGCTCTGAGCACTTCCGATGACACCTGACCCAGATCGGCCAGCCACTGCATGGTGCGTTCCGTCTGATGCTGGGAGCCCGCACAGTAGACCTCGGTGCGGTTGCAGGTCGACAGGATCGTCGCTTCCGTGTCGCCAGCCATGCTCTCCCGCAGGTTCGAAAGGGCGTTGCCGACCTGTTCCGACGCGAAGGCAAAACGACTGCGCAGATCCAGCGAAGCGGAGGTGTGGTTAAGACCCAGAGCCCAGACAGTCATTTTGAAGAGCGATGTAATTTGATATAGACATTACCACATGTCAACCAAAATGGACAGAAAAACCCGCAGGGTTCAGACTAGCTTGACGTTTTCCAGGCACTCACCAGCGTCAGGCAGCACCGGGTTCCTCCCTGACCCACGGCTGTGTTGCGCATCCATTTCAGGGGGTCGGCCCGGTGATGCGTGCCAAGGCCTGAACCACCTGTGCCGGGTCGAGCGGGCGAACCAGCCGCGCAACTTCCTGGCCATCGCGCAGGAACACCAGCGTCGGCCACAGCGTGACGCGGAAGCTGCGGCCCAGCGGCCGGCCGCTGCCGTCCTCGACCCGGATGTGGCGAACACCGCCCTGACCGGCCATGGCCTGCTCCACCACAGGCAAAGACGCCCGGCAGTGGCCACACCAGTTGGTGCCGAAATCAAGCACGGCAGGGCCGCGCAGGGCATCGATGTCCGCGCGGCTGGGCTGGGTCGTGTCGTAGGTCTGTGCCATGAGAATCCTCCGGGATCGATGCGGCGCATCGCGCCACCATTGCAGGTTGCGGATCAGTCCGCGTCAGGCTCCACCATCTGCCCATCAATGTAGTACCAGCGGCCCCCTTCGCGCACGAAGCGGCTGATCTCGTGCTGGCGCTGCGCCCGGCCGGCGTCACGGCAGCGCGCAACGAACTCCACCACACCGGCGTCGCCCGCGGCCTGGGCATGGCGCACCTCGAGCCCGAGCCACTTGCGCGGCGGGAGCTCCAGGTCCCCAGGCCCGGTCGACGGGTGCCAGGTGGCCAGCAGGTAGTCCACCAGCCCCAGCACATAGGCGCTGTAGCGCGACCGCATCAGGGCTTCAGGGGTCGGCGCAAACACCCCCAGGCCCAGGCCCTGGTGCCAGGGGCCGCAGCATTGCAGATAGGTCTGGCCGCTATCGCACGGGCAAGGGGTGTAGGGCCGAACCAGGGTCTTTTTCATGGGGATGGATGGTAGGCTAAGCGCCTGCCCCCCCCCCGTTTGTTGGAGATTTGCCTGTGACCCCACCCGCCCCGCACAACGCACCCCCCGCCTGGGCCTTGCGCCTGGGTTATGCCGGCCTGATCCCGTTCGTGTTCGGTGCTGTGCTGGTGCATCTGGTCGATCTGCCGCTGGTGCCCTTCACGATGCTGGCACTGGCCGCCTATGCCGCCACCATCGCGAGTTTCCTGGGGGGCATCCATTGGGGCCTTGCCATGCGGGACACGCGGCATGTGCACCTGTTTCCGTTCATCTGGGGCGCGACTCCCAGCGTGCTCGCCTCGGTCGCAGTGCTGATGCCGCCCTGGGCCGGCCTGGTCGTGCTGGGTGTGTTGCTGGCCCTGTGTTACCTGGTGGACCGGCAGTTGTATGCGCTCTACCACATGCAGGGCTGGCTGCCGCTGCGCCTGCGCCTCACCCTGGTGGCCAGCATCAGCTGCATGGTGGGCGCCTACGGCATGTGAGCCGGCCCCCCCTAGAATCCACCACATCTTGCCCATCAGCATTTTGAGCGCGTGAAATCCCAATGAGTGAGACTTCCGCGAAGGTATTCGGCACCCAGAGCGCCAGCAAGGTGCTCGACCTGCTCAAGCGGGTCGGTTTTCACCACCCGCAGGGCGTGCGCCTGCGCGACTTGATCAGCGAGAGCGGCCTCGACCGCTCCACCACCCACCGCCTGCTGGCCTGCCTGCTCGACGCCGGCTTCATCGAGCGCGCGCCGCCCGGCAAGCTGTACCGGCTGGGCATGGAGGCGATGCAGCTCGGGCTGCTGTCGGCGGGCATGGTGCCGGTGGTGGAGCGCTTCCGGCCGGTGATGCAGCGCATCGCCCGCCAGACCGGCGACACCGTGTTCCTGGTGGTGCGCAGCGGCGACCATGCCCAGTGCCTGCACCGCGAGGAGGGCACCTACCCGATCAAGGCCTTCGTGGTCGAACCGGGCACGCGGCGCCTGCTGGGCATGAGCTCGGTGGGCATCAGCGTGCTGGCCACGCTGCCCGACAGCGAGACGCAGGCCACCTTCGAGCGCAACGCAGCGGCCTACGAACGTGCCGGCATCTCGCTCGACCGCCTGCAGCGGCTGGTGCGCACCACGCGCCAGAACGGCTTTGCCGAGACCACCGACCCGCGCACCGCGGAGACCAGCGGCGTGGGCTGCGCGTTCCGCCTGTCCAGCCAGACGCATGCCGGCATCAGCGTGGCGGCCATCAATTCGCGCATGCCGCCCGAACGGCGCAGGGAGATCGGGGCCCGGCTGCTGCGCGAGGTGCAGGCGCTGGCCTGGAGCCCGGATGCGGTGACCAGCGGCCCCTGAATCCCGTGGCGCGCATCGAATCCCCGCATGCCTGCCGCGGAAGAATGCCCGCAGGGTAGCATTCCCCCCATGGCCACCACCGCGCCCGACACGGAGCACGCTTCGCAGCACACCATGGAGCGACACATGCATCGACGCGAATGGCTTGGCCTGGCCACCGGCCTGCTGGGCACGGCCGGCAGTCTGGCCGCGCAGGCCCAGGCGGAAACCGGGCTGCTGCGCAAGCCGGTGGGCACGTCCGGCACCCTGCTGCCGGTCATCGGGCTGGGCAGCTGGATCACCTTCAACGTGGGCGATGACGCGCAGGCACGCGCGTCCTGCACCGAGGTGATGCGGCAGTTCTTCCTGGCTGGTGGGCGCATGGTCGACTCGTCGCCGATGTACGGCTCGTCGCAGCCGGTCATCGGGGCCGGGCTGGCCAAGCTGCAGGCGCAGGCCCAGGTGTTTTCGGCCGAGAAGGTCTGGACCTCGGGCGACGGCCCTGCGCAGATCGCCGCCTCTCGCCGGCACTGGGGCGTGGCCCGGTTCGACCTGCTGCAGGTGCACAACCTGCTGGCCTGGGAGACGCAACTGCCGCTGCTCTTCGAGATGAAGCGCTCGGGCCAGCTGCGGTATGTCG
>JBIKTP010000144.1:0-6252 GCA_044348035.1 Burkholderiaceae bacterium | reverse complement strand
GCGCGGGAGCGGGAGCGGGCACCGGCACCGCCCACGCCCACGCCCACGCCCACGCCCACGCCCACGCCCACGCCCATGCCCACGCCCATGCCCATGCCAGTGGCTCCGGCTCCGGCGCCGGCACCCGGTCAGCCACCCGAGGCGGGCGGGGTTGGCGCGGCCATGGTGGAACGCCAGGAGTTCGAGCAAAAGGTCTGGGACCTCGAGCCGGCTCCCGAGCATCCCCTGCCCCGGCGGCAAACGTCCGACCCTTCTGCGCGGGCAGCCGCCGCGCACGCGCCCGACACGCAGGCGCCTGCGGCCCCCCCGTACGTGCCCGTCGAGCCGTTCTGGGCGCAGGAGCCCCATGCACCTGACACGCGCGCCATCACGGCGGACGCGGTGCCACTGGCCGATGCCCACGGCGCCAGCGCGGAGCCTGCACCGGTCACGAATGGCCATGCCAGTACGCGCGACACCGACGACGCACCGCAAGAGCCTGCGCTGTCCTTCATGCAGCAGGACCGGGACTCGCACTTCTGGGGACGCCTGCCGGTTCGCCTGGCACTCGTGGCGCTCGCGCTGATGCTGACAGTCGTGCTGGCGGCGCAGGTGCTGGTGCAGGAGCGCAACCGCCTGGTGCTGCTGGAGCCCGCCTCGCGCCCGGCGATACAGGCACTGTGCAGGCTGGCGAGGTGCGAGATCGGCGCGCTGCGCCAGATCGAATCGGTCGTGATCGACAGCTCGTCCTTCGGGAGACTGCGCGGGGATGCCTACCGGCTGGCCTTCTCCCTGCGCAACCAGGCGCCCATCGATATCGCCATGCCGGCCATCGAACTGTCACTGACCGACACCCAGGACCAGGCGCTGATCCGGCGCGTGATATTGCCCTCGGAATACGGCGCTCCCGGCGCGGTGCTGGCCGCCGGTGCCGACTGGAGCGGCACGCTGGCCATGAACATCCGGCCCGGCGCCGGAACCGAGCGCATTGCCGGATACCGGCTGCTGGCCTTCTACCCCTGATTCCCTGTTCCACCCAACCCAAGGCAACCCATGGCTTCCATCATCTGCGGCTCGCTCGCGTTCGACACGATCATGAACTTCGAGGGCAAGTTCTCCCAGCAGATCATGCCGGACCAACTGCACATCCTGAACGTGTCCTTTCTGGTTCCGTCACTGCGTCGCGATTTTGGCGGCTGCGCCGGCAACATCGCCTACAGCCTCCAGTTGCTCGGCGGCACGGCGCTGCCGATGGCCACCATCGGCCAGGACGGCGGCGTCTACCTGGAGCGGCTGGCCAAGCTGGGCATCAGCAGCGAGTTCGTGCGCATGATCGACGATACCTACACCGCCCAGGCGATGATCATCACCGACATCGACAACAACCAGATCAACGGCTTTCATCCGGGTGCCATGGAGCAAGCCTGGCAAAACCGCATCGCTGCGCGGGACGACATCCGGTTGGGCATCATCGCTCCGGACGGGCGTGACGCCATGGTGCAGCATGCCGAGCAGTTCGCAGCGGCAGACATTCCGTTCGTGTTCGATCCGGGCCAGCAGTTGCCGCGTTTCGATGGCGCCGAACTGCGCAAGTTCGTTGAGCTGTCGACCTGGGTCACCGTCAACGACTACGAAGGCAAGATGCTCAGCGACCGCACCGGCTGGGACAACGCCGAGATCTCGCGCCACGTCCAGGGTCTTATCGTCACCCTCGGCGCCGAAGGCAGTGAAGTCTGGGTGGACGGACAGATGACCCATGTGCCGGCCATCAAGGCCTCGGCCGTGGTGGACCCGACGGGCTGTGGCGACGCCTACCGTGGCGGCCTGCTGTACGGCCTGGAAAACGGCTGGTCGCTGGAGCGCTGTGCTGCGCTGGGCAACCACCTGGGGTCGGTCAAGATCGCCCAGCGCGGCCCGCAGAACTACCGGTTCTCCCTGGCCGACGCCAAGGTGTAGACGCAAAAAAGCCCGACGCCTTTCGACATCGGGCTTGACTCACGTACCGCTGGTGCCGTCAGGGCTTGCTGGCCGTGGGAAACGGCCAAGCCGCCTGCGGGTTCAGAGTGGTCTGAGCTGCAGGGGCTGCGGGGGCTGCGGGGGCAGGCGCTGCAGGGGCAGCGGGTGCTTTCGCGGCTTTCTTCGCGGCCGGCTTCTTGGCTGCTTTCTTGGCTGCGGGCTTCTTGGCTGCGGGCTTCTTGGCAGCAGCGGCCTTCTTGGCCGGGGCGGCCTTCTTCGCCGGAGCAGCCTTCTTCGCCGGGGCCGCCTTCTTGGCAGGCGCCGCCTTCTTCGCCGGGGCCGCCTTCTTGGCAGGCGCCGCCTTCTTGGCCGGGGCAGCTTTCTTGGCCGGAGCGGCCTTCTTCGCGGGAGCCGCCTTCTTGGCCGGCGCAGCCTTCTTCGCTGGTGCGGCCTTCTTTGCGGCCGGTTTTTTTGCAGTTGCCATCATTTTCTCCTTGATCAAGTAACAAAGAGCACTTCATGCACGTTGGAAGGCATGAAGTGATTCATGGTGTTGGGTTGATTCCCAGCACCATGAACGCGGTGACACAAACCCGCCACGCATCGCAGTATGCGCGGGCCGGTTCGTGAATAGGGTGAAGCCATGGGCATGACGAAGCAGGTCTAGTCCCAGGAGAGCGCGCCGCCGGACTGGTATTCGATGACACGGGTCTCGAAGAAGTTGCGCTCCTTCTTCAGGTCGATCATCTCGCTCATCCAGGGGAACGGGTTTTCCTCGTTCGGGAACAGCGCCTCGATACCGATCTGCGTCGCGCGGCGGTTGGCGATGTAGCGCAGGTAACCCTTGAACATCGACGCATTCATGCCCAGCACCCCGCGCGGCATGGTGTCCTCGGCGTATTTGTATTCGAGCTCGACGGCCTGCGAGAACAAGGCCGTGATCTCGGCCTTGAAAGCGGGCGTCCAGAGCATGGGGTTCTCGAGCTTGATCTGGTTGATCAGGTCGATGCCGAAGTTGCAATGCATGGATTCGTCACGCAGGATGTACTGGTACTGCTCGGCGGCGCCGGTCATCTTGTTCTGGCGGCCCAGTGCCAGGATCTGCGTGAAGCCCACATAGAAGAACAGGCCCTCCATGAGGCAGGCGAACACGATCAGCGACTTGAGCAGCTTCTGGTCGTTTTCGAGGGTGCCGGTCTTGAAGTGCGGGTCGGTCAGTGTCTCGATGAACGGGATCAGGAACTGGTCCTTGTTGCGGATCGAGTCGACCTCGTTGTAGGCGCTGAAGATCTCGCCTTCGTCCAGGCCCAGCGACTCCACGATGTACTGGTAGGCGTGGGTGTGGATGGCCTCCTCGAAGGCCTGGCGCAGCAGGAACTGGCGGCACTCGGGGGCCGTGATGTGGCGGTAGCTGCCCAGCACGATGTTGTTGGCGGCCAGCGAGTCGGCGGTCACGAAGAAGCCGAGGTTGCGCTTGACGATGCGGCGCTCGTCCTCGGTGAGGCCGTTCGGATCTTTCCACAAGGCGATGTCGCGGGTCATGTTGACCTCTTGCGGCATCCAGTGGTTGGCGCAGCTGGCAAGGTACTTTTCCCAGGCCCATTTGTACTTGAAAGGCACCAGCTGATTGACGTCGGTCTGTCCATTGATGATGCGCTTGTCGGCCGCGCGTACGCGGCGCGGAGGAACAATGGCAGCGGCAACTGGCAGTGGGGCACCGTCATCGAGGGTGCGGAGAGCAGGCGCAAGAGGCAGAGGGTCGAGCAGGCGGCTTGCAGAGGAGCCGCGCGTCAAAGGCGTTGGCGGTGTGGGCTTGACTTCTTCGTCCCAGGTCAACATAGAGAATTCCAATCAGCAGATTATCGGAGCAGCGAGGTCAAATGAAAAGTGTTCATTCACATCGCCACAAAGGAGTGTTGTTGAATTGCATCGCGCGCACGCGCTGCAAGATTCATTGGCAGGCTTCGCAGGTCGGGTCATCGATGCCGCAGAACTTGACGTCGGTGGCGGACTCGACAGCCAGCTGGCTGTTCGCAGCGAGCGCGACCTTTTCCAGGGAGCTCATGGCGGTGCCGCTGCTGCGTGGGTCGGCGCCGCCGGAGGACACCGCATTCAGGCGCCCGGCCGTGACGGTCGACTTCTCGGCGTGGGTCGCGGACATCGTGCGCAGGTAATAGGTGGTCTTCAGGCCGCGCACCCACGCCAGCTTGTAGGTGTCGTCGAGCTTCTTGCCAGAGGCGCCCGCCATGTAGATGTTGAGCGACTGGGCCTGGTCGATCCACTTCTGGCGCCGTGCGGCCGCCTCGACCAGCCACTGGGTCTCGACCTCGAAGGCGGTCGCATACAGCGCCTTGACTTCCTGCGGCACGCGATCGATCGGGCGCAGCGAACCGTCGAAGTGTTTCAGGTCCATCACCATCACGTCATCCCACAGGCCCAGGCGCTTGAGGTCGTGCACCAGGTAGCTGTTGATGATGGTGAACTCGCCCGACAGGTTGGACTTCACCGACAGGTTGCCGACACAGGGCTCGATGGACGCGTCCACTCCGATGATGTTGGAGATGGTGGCCGTCGGCGCGATCGCCACACAGTTGGAATTGCGCATGCCATCGGTGGCGATCTTCCTGCGCAGGGCGTCCCAGTCCATGGTGGAAGAGCGGTCGACCTCGACATAACCGCCGCGCTCCTTGGCGAGCAGGTCGAGCGTGTCCAGGGGCATGATGCCGCGGTCCCACAGGGAGCCTGTGTAGCTGGAATAACGGCCCCGCTCGCGGGCCAGGTCGGTGGACGCCCAGTAGGCGTAGTAACAGATCGCTTCCATCGAGCGGTCGGCGAATTCGATGGCTTCCTGGCTGGCATAGGGGATGCGCAGCTTGTACAGGCTGTCCTGGAATGCCATCAGCCCCAGGCCCACCGGACGGTGGCGCACGTTGGAGTCGCGCGCCTTCTTCACCGCGTAGTAGTTGATGTCGATGACGTTGTCGAGCATGCGCATGGCGATGGAGATCGTCTTGCGCAGCTTGGCGTGGTCGATCTGGCCGTCGTCGGTCAGGTGGCGCGCCAGGTTGACCGAGCCCAGGTTGCAGACGGCGGTTTCGGTGTCGCTGGTGTTGAGCGTGATCTCGGTGCACAGGTTGGACGAGTGCACGACGCCGGCATGCTGCTGGGGTGAGCGGATGTTGCAGGCGTCCTTGAAGGTGATCCAGGGGTGGCCGGTCTCGAACAGCATCGTGAGCATCTTGCGCCAGAGGTCGGCCGCCGGCAGGGTGCGGCTGGGCTTGATCTCGCCGCGGGCGGCGCGCTCTTCGTAGGCCACATAGGCACGCTCGAACTCCATGCCGAACTTGTCGTGCAGGTCAGGCACGCTGGAGGGCGAGAACAGTGTCCAGGAGCCTTTCTCCATGACTCGGCGCATGAAGAGGTCGGGGATCCAGTTGGCGGTGTTCATGTCGTGCGCGCGGCGGCGGTCGTCGCCGGTGTTCTTGCGCAGTTCCAGGAACTCTTCCAGGTCGAGGTGCCAGGCCTCCAGGTAGGTGCAGACCGCGCCCTTGCGCTTGCCGCCCTGGTTGACCGCCACCGCGGTGTCGTTGACCACCTTCAGGAAGGGCACGACGCCCTGCGACTCGCCATTGGTGCCCTTGATGTGCGAGCCCAGCGCGCGCACACGCGTCCAGTCGTTGCCCAGGCCGCCGGCAAACTTGGACAGCAGCGCATTTTCCTTGATGGACTCGTAGATGCCCTCGAGGTCGTCGGGCACCGTGGTCAGGTAGCAGGACGACAGCTGCGAGCGCAGCGTGCCGCTGTTGAACAGCGTGGGCGTGCTCGACATGAAGTCGAACGAGGACAGGATCTCGTAGAACTCGATGGCGCGCGCCTCGCGGTCGATCTCGCCCAGCGAAAGACCCATGGCCACGCGCATGAAGAAGGCCTGCGGCAGCTCGATGCGGGTCTTGCCGACATGCAGGAAATAACGGTCGTAGAGGGTCTGCAGCCCGAGGTAGTCGAACTGCATGTCGCGCTCGGCCTTGAGGGCGGCGCCCAGGCGCCGGAGATCGAACTGCAGCAGCTTTTCGTCGAGCAGTTCGTTGTCGACACCCTTGCGGATGAATTGCGGGAAATACTCGACATAGGCCTGGCCCATGCCGACCTGGGGCACGTCGCGGCCCAGCACCTCCTTGGCGATCGTGTGAAACAGCAGCCGTGCGGTGGCGTAGGTGTAGTCGGGGTCTTTCTCGATCAGGGTGCGCGCCGCCAGCACCGAAGCCTTGTAGACCTCGTCCATCGGGACGCCGTCGTACAGGTTGCGCAGGGTTTCTG
>JBIKTP010000143.1:0-6260 GCA_044348035.1 Burkholderiaceae bacterium | reverse complement strand
CAATGGATCGGCAACGAAAAGCAAGGGCCTCACTGGCGGCCTCCGCTGGCGCGTACAGTCAGACGGTCGCCATCCTGGCGCACGGCATATCCCTGGCCGGACAGCTTGCCGGACACCAGCGCCGATTGCTCCGGCGTCAGCGGCACGCCTTTCGCCACCAATTGCCCGGCCGAGAATTCCAGCGCGATGGCATGGCCACCCTCGGGCAGGGCCTGACCCAGCGCCGACAACATGGGCTCGAGATCGCGCGGCGACAGGGCCCCGCTGCTCTGGCGCAACAGCGCCAGTTCGCGCTCCATCTGCAGGGGGGGATCCACGACGGTGCGCACTTTCGGGAATGTCTGCGTCAGCAACTGGCGCACCTGCGTCCTGTGGGCGTCCACGCTGCTGTCCAGCCGCAAGGCCCACGCGTTGAGTCCGACGAGGTTCGCCAGAAGCGCCAAGGCCAGGCCCCATCGCAGCGCCCGCCAATGCGGCGCGAGCAACAGCTGACGCCCCAGGTCGGTGCTGCGGCGGGCCATTCGCCCGCGGCCGGAAGTCGCCAGGTCGAACTGCGCCAGTTCCCAGTCGGTCTGCGTGCTGGCCAGCAGGGCCTGGGCCGGGCTTTGCACGGAAGCCGGCCGCCCGAGTGCCTGCTCCGCCCTGCTGGCGACAGCCGGCTCGGCCAGCAGTTCGACTCCGTCGTCGTCCAGCGCATCGGCTGGCAACAGTGCGCGTGCCTGCCCCAGCGGAACCGGCACGACGCCGGTCGCGTCCACCACAGCCAGCCAGGGCGCGTCGGGGGTTCCCGACGCGACCAGCCGCAGGCGCAGCGGGGATGCGCCAGGCTCCAGCGGTGCCAGTTCCGGCACCACGCGATGCGCGCGGCGGCCTGCCTGTTCGAACAGCTGCAATGCGCCGGCAAGCCAGGCCTTGTCGCAGGCCGCCACCAGGACGGCGCCGTCGGCCTGCCGGCGCGGCGCCAGCGCCAGCGCCAGGCCGGCGGGCTCATCGAGCAGTTGGTCCTCGAGCAGTCCGTCCAGAGCGGCCCGCTGCCGGCTGCCTGCCAGGGGTGGCAGCTTTGCCAGGTGCCAGGACAGGGACCGCGCGGGAATCACCAGCACCAGCATGTCGGCGCGCGGCAGCAGCGCCAGGGCCGCAGCACCGTGGCCCAGAATCTGCTCCCGACCGTCACTCAGCACATAACTGAATTCGGTGCCGGCCGTGGGTCGGGCCCGGGGCAGCGCAACGGTCAGCAAGCTCATGGCGGCATTGTACGGACGGGGCCTGCGTCGGCGGCTGACGCGGCCGGCTCGACCCCGGTGGCCGCAGGCCCGCCCTGCCCTCTTGCCGGCGGGTCCTGACGCGCCCGCTCGCGCCAGAGAATCGTGACTTCCATCCCGTTGCGAAACACGAGGGAGTGCTCCTCGACCAGCAGATGCTCCATGCGCAGGCGCCCGCGCACCTCGAAGAAACGGGTCCCCACGCTGAACCTGCCTGGCGCGAGCGCCGCGCTTTCTTCCGGCAGCAAGGGCGCCAGCGCCGCAAGATTCCTGAAGGGTGCCCGCTGGCGGGCCGACACGATGGCCCGGGCATCGGTCAGGTCCAGACCCGGTATGCTGGCCGACAGCACCTCGGCGCTGGCCGTGTTGACATTGACCGGCGTGCGCAACGGCAGGATCGTGAGGTAGGGCGCAAGGACCTGCGCGGACGTCTCGGACAGGCCCAGCCAGGCCAGCTGGTCCTGGCGGCGCGGCATCAGGGGGACTGGCGGGTCGCCAGCGTCCGCCGGTGCCGGCTCCGATGCGCCAGCCGCGGGTGCACTGGCCGGCGGGGCCAGCGCCAGTGCCAGATTCGTGGCCAGGGTCGTTGCTTCACCCGGCTCCAGCCCCAGCAGCTCGAACAGGCGTGCCAGGGCCTGCTGGTCCGGCTCGGACACCTTGCCGTCCTGAACCAGGTTGCGCAGGTTCAGCCGCGCCTGCCCATCGGTGATCTGGCCGGACAGGAACACCTCGTCGGACCCGTCGGCCTGGCTCGGGTCGATGGCCAGGAAGGTCGACAGGCGCGACTCCTGCAGCGGGACGCTCCAGGGCTCTCCCAGGTGGTCCGGGCCGCCGGCACGCGCATCCTCCCGCAGGATCAGGCGCGCCCAGTCGAGGGCACCGCTCAGTACCCAACCGGCCTGCATGCGGCTGCGGTCACTCGTTTCGACCTCGACATTGCGCCATTGCCGCCAAAGGGCGGCCGACGCCAGCGTCGCCACCAGCGCCACCGTGAGCAGCGCCAGGAGCAGGGCCGCGCCCTGTTGCCGCTGGCGCAGCCGGCGCTGGCGGGCAATGCCCGTCACCGTGCCGCTCCCAGCGTCGGACGCACCCAGTCGTGCTGCAGCAGGCCACTGAGCACCTGCCCGTCGGACAGGGTCAGCAGCAGGCGCACGCCATCGGGCAAGGCTGTCTGTACCTCCGTGCCGGCGCCCGCGCTGGACAACGGGCTGCTCCAGCTGTTGTTGCGGAAGTAGAAGACCTGCCATTCGTCAATGCTGGCGATGGGGACCTCCTGGCGCCGCAGTTCGTCCGTCGGGTTCTGGCCCCACAGTGCGGCCTGCTGCCAGGCCACCTGCAGCTGCTCACGGGTGCGTACCGGCACCGACTGCCAGCGCAGCCACTGGCGCTGCCCGTCGATCAGGCGGGCGCCCCAGGCGACCACCACGATGGCGGAGTCCGGTGCATCGCCGATGCGGGCGATCCGTGTCAGGCGCACCACCCTGCCGTCGAAGTCCATCCCCCCGACCGGCGCCAGCTGGGTGAGCGCATCCAGGTCGGTACGCCACTGGGAGAGCCCGGTCTGCAAGGCCAGCACGTCCTCGCTGCGGGCCCGTGTGCCGGTCTCGGCCCGATGCATCGCGTCGATGCCGCTCCAGGCCATCACGGACAGCAGGGCCATCGCAGCCAGCGCCACCAATACCTCCACCAGCGTGAAGCCCCGCAAGCCCCCGCGACGGCCCTCCCGCCGCCCTTGCGCCCGGCTCACGGCAGGCTGCCCACGATGGTGGCCACACGCAACACGATGTAGTCCTCTTCCAGCACCTGCGCGTCGACACGGCGAAAGTTGGGGTTGGGCGTGGCGCGTATCGACAGCCGGCCGGCAAAGCTGCGACCCGCCTGCTCGCAGGTGAAACTGGCCTCGCCCACGGGTGGCATCCGGCGCGACAGGCGCAGGCGGACCAGCTCGTTTTCCGCACACAGCTGGGCCAGCAGCAGGTCCGACTGCCGCTGGGCGTGGTTGCTGAGGGCCATCGTCGCCTGCAGGCCCGCCACCAGTGCAATGCCGACAATGGCCAGGGCCACCAGCACCTCGATCAGGGTGAAGCCGGTCTGACGCCGCGTCATGGTTGTCTGCCATCGGCGAGCGCGCGATCGCCCTCGGGAACCACCGCAAAGGGCCGCAAGCCGTCGGTGGCAACACGCAGGCTCCGGTCGCCCAGCACCAGTTCAATGGTCTGCGCGCCGATGATGGGCTCGGGCCCGAGCACCAGGGTCTTGTCGTCCCGCACGCGGGTGCCGGGCTCCAACCAGGGGATGGGGGCCTCTGGCGACCCGGCCGATCCGATGAAGACATACCCGTCGCCATCCGGTCGCCAGACGATGGCATTGCCGCTGGCACGCGACTGGGCTCTGGCCGCATCCAGCCGAGCCACCAGCCGCAGGGCTTCGCGCTCGAGCAACTGCTCCCCGGACTCGCGAAGGGAAAATGCGACACCCGCACTGGCCACGGCGATCAGCGCCACCACCAGCAGCAGTTCGAGCAGGGTGAAGCCGCCGGGGGAGGCCTGTGGACAGCGCCGCGTCCTATTGCCAGGAGCCCACATCGGCATCCTTGCCCTCGCCCCCGGCCTGACCGTCGGCGCCGAAGGACAGGACATCGACCTCGCCATGGATGCCCGGGTTGAGGTATTGGTACGGGTTGTTCCAGGGGTCGTTGGGCAGCTTGTCCAGGTAGGGCTTCCAGTTGGGCGGCAGCGGGGTGGCCGCCGGCTTGACCACCAGCGCCTGCAGGCCCTGCTCGGCAGTGGGGTAGCGCTGGTTGTCCAGCTTGTACAGCTTGAGCGCCTGCACCAGGTTGTTGACATCCGTCTTGGCAGCCATGGTCCGGGCGTCATCGGCACGTTCCAGCACATTGGGAACAATCAGCGCCGCCAGCACGCCGATGATCACCAGCACGACCATCAATTCGATCAAGGTGAAGCCGCGCGCCGCGCGGTGTCGCCACGTGCGCGCGCGGCGCAGAGAAGCCTGTCCCATGGTGTGTCCCTGTTTGGTGGCGGTGCATCGAGGTACCGCAAGCGCTGAATCATAATCGTGCATGGCTGACACATGGGCACCACGCATCCTGACCCTGCTGGCCTGGGCGTTGGCGGCATGGTCCGTCACCTACTGGGGCTTGCAGTTCCAGGGCGCCGCGCCCACTGCTGCAGCGCCGGCACCACCACCCGCCCAGGCCCTGGTCGCCGAGCCGGCCGACGTCGCCAAGGTGTTCGGTCCGGCGATCGAAACCAAAGCCCCTGAACCGGTCGCGGTCGCGGTGCCGGTGGTGGCGGTGGTGGATCCCGCCACCCGCTTTGCGCTGTCCGGCGTGGTCGCCAGCCTTGCGCCAGAAGGGGTGGCGCTGCTGTCGGTGGAGGGCAGGCCCGCCCGGCCCTATCGCGTGGGCGCCATCATCGACGACGCCTACACACTCAAGAGCGTGACCTCACGCTCGGCAGTACTGGTGGAGAAGTCGTCCGGCACCACCTTCACGGTGGCACTGGCGGCTCCGGGCAGTGCGATGCCCGGCTCCGGGCCGGCCGTCCAGGGCGCACCCGGCACGCCGGCTACCAGTCCGGCATTCGGCAATGCGCCCTCTGCCGGCGCTTCGCCGGCCATCCCCACGCCCCGCACCGGGCCGATTCCGGCGGCGTCGATGGGCCGGCGCAGCAGCTGAGCCAGCGGCGGATCAGCCCCAGTAGAGCAAGGCGTCGCGCCCGTCGACCAGCAGATCGACCGGCGCTCCAAAGGGCAGGATCACCTTGGTGGGCACATGGCCCATCGGCAGGTTTTCGAGCACGGGCACCCGCACCTTGCCACGCAGCCAGTCGACCGCGGTCTGGAGCCGGTAGCCCTTGTCGTTGGGCGCCAGCTGGTAGCGCGTGAACTGCCCGAGCACGATGGCCTTCTGTCGGGCGAGCACCCCGGCATGCAGCAGTTGCGTCAGCATGCGTTCGACCCTGTAGGGGTGCTCCGCCACATCTTCCAGCACCAGCACGCCGCCCTTGACCTGCGGGAGATAGGGCGTCCCCACCAGGGCCGTCAGCACGGCCAGGTTGCCCCCCCACAACACGGCCTTGCGTACCGGACGGGAGGGCATCGGCACGGCCACTGGCGCCGCCGTGCCGACGCGCAGCTTGGGCAATTGCCATCCGGCGCCTTCGCCCTGTCCGCGCAGCAGGTCGTCCAGGCAGGCCAGCATGATCTCGTCAGGCGCTTGCGGAAAGCCGATGTCGTCGTGGATGGCCGGACCGATCCAGCTGCGGGCACCAGTCTTCGCGAACAGCGCGCATTGCAGGGCCGTGAAATCGCTGAAACCCATGAACTGCGTGCCCTTCTCGATGGCCTTGGCCAGCACCGGATATCGGATATCCGCCAGCAACCGGGTCAGGCCATAGCCGCCACGGCTGATCATGGCCAGATCGGCGCCACTTGCGGCTGCCCGGTGGATCGCCGCCAGCCGCGTGGCGTCATCGCCGGCAAAACGCATGTGGGTAGCCAGCGCATCGGCATCCACCTCCACCGCGTGGCCGAGCGCTTCGAGCCTGCGGATACCGCGGCGGAAGGCAGCCCTGTCGCGCTGTGCGCTGGAGGGGGAATAGATGTAGATGTGGCTCATGGACCAGGGTGGATCTGTCGGGGCACCGATTATGGTTGCTCAGGCAGGCGTGTCGAAGGCCCGCAGGGCCGCGCGCGCAACGGCCTCGCCGTGCTCCTGCACGAAATGCCCGGCCTGCGTGAGCACCAGGGGGGCGGGACAGCCCCGGACAATCTGCTGCAGCTCAGCCATGACGGGCGGGCCGAGCACAGGGTCCTGCGCGCCAACGGCCAGCAAGGACTTGCCGCGCCATTGCAAGCGCCAGAACTCCCGTGCCGCGCGCGAGATCTCCGCCCCGTCGGAGTCGGGGAATTCCGGCACCATCGGCGCGAATGCCCGCAGGGCTGCCCGGTGCCCGCTGTCGGGAAACGGCGCCATGT
>JBIKTP010000142.1:0-6298 GCA_044348035.1 Burkholderiaceae bacterium | reverse complement strand
TGGAAGGACCTGTGGCGCTGCGGCTGGCTGAGTCTGGCCCATGGCGCTGTGCTGGCCCTGTTCGGGCTGGCGCTGTTCGCAGTCGCGCGGCAGAAGTTCTGGCTGCTGGCGGGGGCGTTTTCCGGCTTCCTGGTGGTGGCGCCCGTGCTGGCGACCAGCCTGTATGCGATGAGTCGCGCCCTCGAACGCGGTGATCCGATCGGCCTGGCCCTGCTGCGCGACACCTGGATGGGCTGGCAGCAGTCGCGTTTCGTGGACCACGCAGGCTACTGGTGCCTGGTGCGTTTCGGTGTGCTGCTGGCGCTCGCCGGCACCGGCTGGGTGATGACCTCCGCCGCCCTGATCACGCTGATGGCGCCAGCGCCCATCCTGACGCCGATGGATTTCCTGCGCCATGTGGTGCTGGGGCGCGACCATTTCCTGTTCGAGGCCTGGTTGTCGATGGGGGGCATCCTGGCGGCGCCGATCTTCGCGTCCAGTGTGGTCTCGATGCCCCTGATGCTGGACCGGCGCATCCGGCTGATGGATGCGGTGCTGGCCAGCTGGCAGGTGGTGCTGGCCAACCCCTTGCCCATGGCCGTGTGGTCCGGGCTGATCATGCTGTTGGTGCTGCTGGGCTTTGCGAGCCTGCTGTTGGGCCTGCTGCTGATCGTGCCCCTGTTGGGCCATGCCAGCTGGCATGCCTACCGCGACCTGGTCGATGCCTCGGCACTTCCCGAGCGGGCCGCAGCCGGAACGACGCGCTGATGTTCGGCTTCAGCGAAGAGCAGATCGCGGCCTTCGGGCTCTCTTTCGGCCTGGGCGCGTTCATGCTCTACATGCTGTTCATCGTCGGGCAGCTGGCCTGGGAGGCCAAGGCCGGCAGGTTCGGCACCTTCGTGCTGTTCCTGGGGCTGGGTTTCGGCATGGTCGGTTTCGTGGCCAAGTACCTGATCCAGTGGGCCCTGGACATCAAGTAGGCGGCCCGCCGCGGCCCGTCGGTCAGCCGAATGGCCGCACGCCGATCCACCAGCCGTGCAGCCACATCGCAAACACCAGCCAGGCCACCACGCCGGCCACCACGGTCACCAGCGTGGCCACCCCACGGCCGGCCGGGACCACCGTGCCAGCGGCGCGGTCGCGGCGCCGGGCTGCTGAAAAATCCAGCACCGCCCAGGCCAGGAAAGCGGCAAAAAGCAGCATCTGCGCGAGCAGTCCGCTGGCCAGCAGGTGGGCCAGGGCCCAGACCTTGACGCCCAGAACCATCGGGTGGTGCACCCGGGCCTTGATGCCGTTGCCCGGCACATAGGCCGCCGCGAGCAGCACGAAGGCCAGCAGGGTGAGCAGCGAGGCCGCATGGCGCATGCCTACCGGCGGGCTCCACACCAGCACCGGCTGCATGCGGGCCTGGCCAAAACCCCACACGATCAGCGCAAAACCCAGCAGCGACACGACGGTATAGGCCATCTTCCAGGTGGCAGGCCCGACACGCGCAATGGTGCGGGTGCGCCAGTCCTCCGCCACGATGCGCACCGAATGTGCGCCCAGAAAAATCACCAGACCCAGAACGAGGTAGAACACGTCAATTGCCTTTCGTCAGACACCATGGTCTCATCCACCCAGCACGCGGTTCTTGCCGGCGCGCTTGGCCATGTACATCGCCCGGTCTGCCCGCTTGATGGCCGCCACACCGTCTTCCTCCAGGCCCACCTGGGCCACACCGGCACTGAACGTGATCAGCACCTTTTCGGTGCCGGCGAGGAAAAACCGCCTGGTCAGCTCGCGCTGCAGGCGCACCATGGCTTCAATGCCCTTGTCCAGCGGCGTGTCGGGCAGCATCACCACAAACTCCTCGCCACCATAACGCGCCAGCGTATCCTGCGGACGCATGCATTCACGCGCCACCTGGGCCAGATGCGCCAGCGCCTGGTCTCCGGTGCTGTGGCCCAGGGTGTCATTGATCTTCTTGAAGTTGTCGATGTCCAGCAGCGCCATGCACAGCGCCGTTTCCTTGCGCCGCATGTGGGACACCTCGCGGTTGAGGGCTTCGTCCAGGCCCTTGCGGTTCAAGGCGCCGGTGAGCGGGTCATGGCGGGCCTGGGCACTGACACGGTCGAGCTCCATGTGCAGCTTGACGATCTCCGCTTCGGTGGCTTCGGCCCGCTCCCGCATGCTGCGCAACTCGTTGCGGACCCCCAAGGAATCGTTGGCCATGGTGCGGGTGGCGCTGACCGCTTCCTTGAGCACGGGCGCCAGTTCTTCCAGGCTGGTGGCCTGCTCGATCAGCCGCGCGTTTTCTTCCATCTTTCCGCCGAAGGCGCTGGTCGAGTCGGTGATCAGCGACAGGCGTTCGATGAAGGTGCCCAGCATCTGACGCATTTCCTTCTGCGCCTCGACCGCGCGGCCCTTCGCCTCGGCCTGCTTGAGCATCACGTCGCGCAGGCGGCGTTCGACGTCGTCCAGCCGGCGCAGGGTCAGCGGCGGCGTGGCCGCGCTCATGAGCGCCTCGACCTGCCCCTTGAGCCAGCGGTCGTCGATGCTGAGCTCGCCGATGTTCTCCATGATCAGGCGCAGCAGGTGCAGCAGCGTGGACTTGATCTCCGCCTGGTCTTCGGCTGCGAAGGACACCCGGTGTCCGAAGGTGCTGAGCATCTGCTTGACCTGCACCAGGTCAACGCCGGGCTGGCGCATGACGCGCAGCATGTCCTGCGTCTGCTCGGTGAAACGGAGGTCGTCCCTGCCCAGCGCCGGCCGGGCAAACTCGATCAGGCGGGCGATCTGCTCCAGGAAATCGGTGGTGAGCGCAGGCGCAGCCGTCGAGCTCGGCGCCACATGGGCCAGCGGCGCCACTTCATGGGTGCTCAATGCACCGAAACCGGAGCTCTCCGTCCTGGGCACGAAACTGCCGTAGGCGACCAGCGCGTCGTGCACGCCCTCCCAGCTGAGCTGGGAGATCGCATATTCCATGAGGCCGCGCTGTTTCTGCTGGCCCGGGGTCTTGGCAGGCAGATCATGGGCAATCTTGCGCAGCTGATCGGCTGGAAAAGGCACCTCCGTGCGAAGGCCACCGATCTCGTTGAAGATCGCCTGGTAATTGGCTGGCGTCGGCGGCATTTTCCTGATGACGAGCTGCTTGAGCGTATCTCGCGCCAGCTCGGGTAACGTCTTTTCTCCCATCGCCTCATCTTCCTCTTTGTACCTGCCCGCCGTCGAGAAATCGCAGCAGTTCGCGAACCGTGCGCTGCGCATCTTCCTGGTGGGGCAAATGACCCAACTCTTCAAACACCACCAGGCGGGATCCAGCGATATCGTCTGCGAACCGCCGGCCGGCCGCCAGCGGTGTCAAACGGTCGCGACCACCCCAGAGAATCAGGGTCGGAAGATCCAGTGATCGTATCCGCGCCGATGGGTCTGGCGAAACGTCGACCACGCGGTGCGCCAGGGCCCGCCGGTTGCCCGCGCGCAAAGCCATATCGTAATACCTGTCCACCAGCGCAGGCGTGACTTTCGAGGCATCACCGTAAACATTGCGCAAACTGGCAAGCACCATGCCGCGGGGAAGAAAGTACGACAGCAGGTCACGCACACCCGGCACACGGGCCAGACGCAGGGCCACCGGCACCTCCTGGGGGGGCAGGGCATGACCACTGGCATCCACCAGCACGAGCTTCGCCACACGCTGCGGTGCAGCAAGCGCGGCGGCCCAGGCGACATGACCACCCAGCGAATTGCCACCCAGCACGGCCCGTTGCACGCCCAGATTATCCAGCACGGCCAGCACCTGGCGCACATGGCGTGGCACCGAGTGATCTCCATCGGCAGCAGGCCCCGTCAGGCCGAAACCGGCCAGGTCGAAACGGATCACCCGTCGCCGCGTCACCAACGTCGCCGCCCAGCCGTCCCAGGTATGCAGGCTGTCCGAGGTGCCGTGCAAGAGCACGATTGGAAGGGGGTCGTCGCGCGGGCCCTCGTCACGCAGATGCACCTGCAGACCATCGATCGCCAGGAACTGCGACGGTGGGCCGGCCCAGCGGCGCACCAGATCCTGCAGGGGTTTGTCCGGCGCCCAGACGGCGACCAGCCCCGCGATCAGGAAGAAGACGACCCCGCCCAGCACCAGCAGCAGCGACTTGCGCAGCAGCATCATGTGGCGGGCGTGTGCGAGCGGCACAGGAAATCGCCGAGCTTCTGGCGTTCCGAAGCGGTCAACGGGCCCGCCCGGCCGGCCGCCTGACGGAGCTGCCGCAGGCGGTGATCGGAGCGCTCGAGAACCTCCTCTCGCCGGCACACCTCCACCAGCGGCCCGCTCACCGGCCACTGGATGGGCACCTCATCCGGCACCACCACCAGCACATCGAGCTCCAGACGATCAAAGAACCCGCGCTGCTGCACCCGTCGGTCCAGAAAGGACTTCATCAGCAGGATCTGCACATAGGCCCGCGTGATCGGAGACCCGATGTCCACCAGCGCGCCCTGCTCCCGGCGCTGCCAGCCACCTTCGCCATCGATGGAGAGCGCCTCCGAGACAGGTTCACGCGCAATGAGCAGGAATCCGAAGGAATGCACCAGCAGGTGGTCGATGCAGGCAAAGACATGGCCCGAGGGCACGCGCAGCTCGTTGAGCACATCCACCTCCGCACTGCGCTTGAAATGGCGCCGCAGGCAGTACGCCATGCGGTCGGCCTGCAGCCGTGCCGCCACATCGGCCTCGCTGCCCCGGAAGAGATCGAGCTCCTTGAGAATCATGGCGGGATTGCCTGCATCAGCCGGGGATCTGCGGCTTGGCCAGCGGCCGGTGCAAGGACCGCAGGAATTCGGCCAGCCTGCGCCGCTCGGAGGCTGTCAGCAGACCGGGTGCAGCCGCCGTGCGCCGGCATTCCACGACCCGCTGGAGTACGCGCTCATGCACCTGGTCGGAGTTGCAGACCTCGGCAAGAGGCCCCATGGTCGGCCACTGGATCTCTTGGGTATCGGGAACCGCCACCAGGATATCGAGTGCGACACCCTCGAAAAAACCCTTCTGCTTGACGTTCTTGTCCAGGAAGGCCTTCAGCGACAAGGCGCGCAGATAGGCCCGGGTGATCGGCGAGCGCATCTCGGCCCAGCTGCCCTCGCGCCAGCGCAGCCACTGGCCATCGTCCCGGATCTGTGCACGGCCCATGAGGTTCTCGCGCTCGATCACCACCAGCCCGCAAGGATGCAGCACGAGATGGTCGACATGCGCCACACCGGTGCCGGTACCCACCCGCAGGTAGTTGAGCACGTCGATCTCCTCGCTCTTGCCGAAAAAGCGGCGCAAATGGTAGGCCATCCGGTCCTGCGCGATGCGGCCGGCTATTTCCTCCTGTGTCCGGCCGTAGAACGGATCGAGCTCCTTCAACACCATGGCGTGCAGCAATCTCCTGATCGGATCGCCAATGTTACCTGCCGGGCGCGTCGTCGCGTGCCGCGTCCTGCAGGACGCGCGCCAGATGGGGGCGGTGCTTGAGCACCAGAAACTCCGCCAGCCGTCGGCGCTGCTGCGCCACCAGCAGGCCGGGCCCGGCGCCCTGCGCGCGGTACTGGTCGATGCGGGCATTCACCAGCCGGGGCAACGCATCGGCATTGCAGACCTCGGTCTGCGCCCCGCTGGCTGGCCAGCGAATGGCCCTGGTGTCGGGGACGGCGACCATCACGTCCAGCTCGACGCGATCGAAAAAGCCTTTCTGGCGCACCTTCTTGTCCAGAAAGGCCTTGAGCGACAGCGCCTGCTGGTAGGCCCGGGTCACCGGCGAGCGGATCACGCGCATGCGACTGCCCTCCAGGCAGGCCCAGCGGCCGTCCTCCTCGACCTGCAGATGGCCGGACACGCTGCGGCTGTCGATCACCACCATGCCATGGGCATGCAGCACGAGATGGTCGATGCAGGTGACCAGACCACCGGTGGTGACGCACAACTGGTTGAGCACGTCAACCTGCGTGCTGTCGCCGAAATGGCGGCGCAGGTAGTAGGGCACCTGCTCCTCGGCGCCGCGCCGCGCCGGTCCGGCGCCGGACGGCCAGTCCAGCGGATCGAGCTCCTTGAAAACCACCGGCCCGCCAGGCGCTAGGTTGCCGCTTCGGACCGCGCCCGGCGCGCGCGCACCGCCCGGGCCAGATCCTGCAGCACGGGAATGGTCTGCGCCATGCTGATGCAGGCGTCGGTGACCGAAACACCCGGTTTCAGTGGCACGCCGGGAACGATGTCCTGGCGGCCCTCTTCGAGGTGGCTTTCGATCATCACGCCGATCACGCGGCGGTCTCCGCCTGCGATCTGCGCTGCCACATCGGCGGCGACCTC
>JBIKTP010000141.1:0-6300 GCA_044348035.1 Burkholderiaceae bacterium | reverse complement strand
AGGTCGGTGTCGAGCAACCCCATGTGGCCCAGCGCCTCGGTGCTTGAGTCGATGTGCGGGAACGCCGCCTGCAGGACCTCGCGCGACTTCGGCCCGGCCATGCTCATGGCCGCCCACTGGTCGGACACCGAGGCCACCGTCACGCGCAGTTCCGGCCACACCACCTGCAGCAGGAACTCCAGGTGGCTCATGACCCGCCCGGCCTGTGCGGTGGTGGTGGTCATGAAGAACTCGGTCTCGGCCAGCCGGCTGGTGGTGCCGTCGTCGAGCACGATGCCGTCCTCGCGCAGCATGAAGCCGTAACGCGCCTTGCCGATCGGCAGCTTGGCAAAACCGTTCACATACACCCGGTTGAGGAACTCGGCCGCGTCGGGGCCCTGCACATCGATCTTGCCCAGCGTGGACACATCGGCCATGCCGACCTGCTCGCGCACGATGTCCATCTCGGCCTTGTAGGCCTCGGACAAGGTCGCGCCGGCACTGCGGTACCACAACGGGCGCTTCCAGGCGCCGGCCTCCATCATCATGCCGCCGTGGGCTTCGTGCCACCCGTGCATGGCGGTGCGCCGCACCGCCGCCAGATGGGCGCCCACACTGCGGCCTGCAAGGGTGCCGATGCTGACCGGTGAATACGGCGGGCGGAAGGTGGTGGTGCCGACCTCCCGCACCGGCAGACCGCGATGTGCCGCCATGATCGACAAGGCGTTCAGGTTGGACGTCTTGCCCTGGTCGGTGCCCATGCCCAGCGTGGTGTAGCGCTTGACATGCTCGACGGACTGGTAGCCCTCGCGGTGCGCCAGGTCGACATCGTCGACGGCCACATCGCTCTGGAAATCGACAAAGGCCTTGTCGCGCGCGATCGCGGTCGTGATCGGGCCCACCGGCGCGAAGGCCAGGTCGACATCCAGGCCCTGGGGCAGCGGAAACGACGCGCCGGCGACCGACTGGCCGATGGCCTGCACGGCCTGCGAGGCGACCTCCCAGGCGCTTTGCAATGCACTGGCCAGGGTCTGGGTGCCCACCATGGCGCCTGCGCCAAAGTGGTTGCGGTCGAACCCTCCGGGCACATAACATGCGATGTCGGCCCGGTAGGCCGGCTTGATGTTGCGGTGCGAGCTCAGGTGCACGGTCGGCGTCCAGCCGCCGGACATGGCGACCAGGTCGACCGGCAGCACCTTGTCGGAGCCGGTCACCCGCCCCTGCGCGATGTCGAAAGGGGCCAGCCGGCAGGACGACACACGGTGGTCGCCGTGGGCATGGACCACGGCGGTGGCCAGTTCGATGTGCACGCCGGCGGCGCGCGCAAGTTCCGTCACCTGCACGCCCGCCTGCGGCCGCAGATCGGCCAGCGTGACCTGCGCGCCGGCCCGCGCCACGGCCACCGCATCCAGGTACGCGGCGTCGTTGTTGGTGGCAAACACCGCACGGCGCCCCGGCAGCACCGCATAACGGTGCACATAGGTACCGACCGCGCCGGCCAGCATCACGCCCGGGCGGTCGTTGCCCGAGAACACCAGCGGCCGCTCGAGCGCGCCGCAGGCCATCAGCACCGCACGGGCGCGCAGGATGTGCAGGCGCTGGCGCGGCACCCCCCGCGCGGCATCGGCCACGCCGGGTGCGGACAGTTCAGCCACACCCACGGTGTTGCCGTCGTACAGGCCAAAGGCGGTGGCGCGGGACAGACAGCGCACGCGCCCGGTCGCCGCCAGGTCCTTCAGCATCTGGGCCAGCCAGCGCGCCTGCGGGCTGTCGGTGGCATGGTTCAGCAGGGAGCCACCGAACTCGGCCTCCTGCTCGACGAGTGTCACGTCCACGCCACTGCTCGCCGCGACCAATGCTGCGGTCAGGCCGGCCGGGCCGGACCCGACCACCAGCAGGTCGGTGAAGCCGTGGTGCCAGTCGTAGCGGTCCGGGTCCGCCGCCTGCGAGGCCACGCCCAGGCCGGCAGCCTTGCGGATGAAGTGCTCGTAGAACATCCAGGCCTTGCGCGTCGGGCCCATGAAGGTCTTGTAATAGAAGCCGGCCACGAAGATCGGCGACAGCAGCGAGTTGATCGCCATCAGGTCGAAGCCGACCGACGGCCAGGCGTTCTGCGTACGGACCTGCAGGCCGGCATGCGCCTCGATCACGGTAGCGGCGATATTGGGCTCCTGCCGGTCGCCGCTGCCCACGGTCAGCAGGGCATTGGGCTCCTCGATGCCGGCTGCCATGATGCCGCGCGGGCGGTGGTACTTGAAGGAGCGCGCCACCAGGTGGGTGCCTTGCGCCAGCAGGGCCGAGGCCACGGTGTCGCCGACAAAGCCCGGTACCGTCTTGCCGTTGAACGTGAACTGCAGCGGTTGATCGCGCCGGATGCGGCCGCCGTCCGCCAAACGATGGTTTGCGGCGCTCATGCCACAGGCCTTTCGCGCGCCGGCATCACCGCCAGGATGTCATGGGTGACGGTGTTGCGCCGCACCGCCAGCCAGCGCCGGCAGGCCAGCGTGTGCTGCCAGAACTCGACATGCTCACCCTTGGGGTTGTCGCGCATGAAAACCGCCTCGACCCAGGCCGCCTGGTGCTCGGCGCCCAGTGGGGGGTAGGCCTTGGTGGCGTCGCCGAAGTAGCTGAACTCTTCGTGGTCGCGTTCCCCGCAGTAGGGGCAATGGATTCTCAACATGCTGTGGTCGCTCCCTACTGCAGGTGGTTGTAGGGGCCGTACCCGGCCTCGTCGATCTGCCGGCCACGGGCAAAACGGTCCATCGTGAAGCCGGCGCTGTAGGGGTGCGGCGCATCGTTCGCGATCGTATGCGCAAAACACCAGCCAGAAGCCGGCGTGGCCTTGAACCCGCCATAACACCACCCGCCGTTCAGGTAGAAACCCGGCACCGGCGTGGTGGTGATGATCGGGCTGCCATCGGGCGTCATGTCCATGATGCCGCCCCAGTGGCGCAGCAGGCGCAGCCGCGCCGCGAACGGGATCAGGCTGGCCAGCCCCTGCGTGGTCTCGGCGATGTTGGCCAGGTTGCCGCGCTGGGCGTAGCTGTTGTAGCGGTCGATGTGGCCGCCGAAAACCAGGCCACCCTTGTCCGACTGGGACACGTAGAAGTAGGTGGCAGACCAGACCACCACATGGTGCACCACCGGCTTGATCGATTCGCTGACAAAAGCCTGCAGCACATGGCTCTCGATGGGCAGGCGCAGGCCGGCCTTCTGCGCCAGCACCGAGGTGTGCCCGGCGACTGCCGCCGCCACCTTGCCGGCACCGATGTCGCCGCGGGTGGTCTTGACACCCACCACCCGGTCGCCGGACCAGAGATAGTCCAGCACCTCGCAGTTCTGGATGATGTCCACGCCCAGCTGATCGGCCGCACGTGCGTAACCCCAGGCCACGGCGTCATGGCGGGCCGTGCCGGCGTCGGGCTGGATCATGCCACCGTAGATGAAAAAGCGCGCCTTGTCGGAATAATCGAGGTAGGGCACCTCTTTCATGAGCTCTTCACGGGTCAGGATGTTGGCGCGGATGCCGTTGAGCCGCATGATGTTGGCGCGGCGCACCAGGCCGTCGAGCGAGGCCTGCGAGCAGGCGGCAAACACATACCCGCGCGGCGAGAACATCACGTTGTAGTTCAGGTCGTCCGACAGGTCGCGCCACAGCGACATCGAATGCTCGTAGAACGCGGTGTTCTCCTGCATCATGTAGTTGGAACGCACGATGGTGGTGTTGCGCCCCACGTTGCCGGATCCGATGTAGCCCTTCTCCAGGATGGCGACGTTGCGAACCCCATGGTTCTTGGCCAGGTAATAGGCCGTGGCCAGACCATGGCCGCCACCGCCGATGATGACGACGTCGTAGGCCTTCTTCGGCTCCGGGTCGCGCCAGGCCCGCTCCCAGCCCTTGTGCCCGCCCATCGCGTGCTTGAGCAGCGACCAGACGGAATAACGCTCTGCCATGGGCCTACATCCTCATGCGGTGGGCTTGCGGATCGAAGGGCGGATCCATCTGCAGCCGTGCGGGCCGACGCTCGCCCAGGATCTCGATCTCCAGTGCCAGGTCGGGGCGGAACAGCTCCGTCGGGATGTAGCCCTGCGCCAGCGACTGGCCCACGAAGTGGCCGTACCCGCCCGAGGTGACCCAGCCCACCACCTTGCCATCGATCCAGATCGGCTCGTCGCCCAGCACGTCGCAGTCGGTCGCGTCGACCACCATGTACACGCGGGTGCGCTTCGGGCCGTCGGCCTTTTCCTGCACCGCAGCGGCCTTGCCGATGAAGTCGGGCTTGTCGAGCTTGACGAAACGGTCCAGCCCGGCCTCGAACGGGCCGTAGATCGGGCGGAACTCGCGGTACCAGGTGCCGAAGTTCTTTTCCAGGCGCAGGCACAACAGGGCGCGCATGCCGAAGTTGCGCAGCCCGAGGTCGGCGCCGGCGGCCATGAGGCTGTCATACAGGCGTTTCTGGTACTCCGGCGCGACCCAGATCTCGTAGCCCAGGTCGCCGGTGTAGGTGATGCGGTTGACCTGTGCGCGGACCGTGGCCACCTCCATCTCGCGGTAATCCATGAACCTGAAGGCCGCGTTCGAGACGTCGTCGTCGGTCAGGCGCTGCAGCAGCTCGCGCGCCTTCGGCCCGGCGATCGACAGCCCCACCATCTTCATGCCCAGCGGCTCGACCCGCACCGAGCCGTCCGCCGGCAAGGTGCCCTCGAACCAGCGCATGTGGTAGACCTGCGCCTGGCTGGAGCCCCACATCATGTAGCGGCCGTCAGCGGCCTTGGCGATGGTGAAGTCGCCGATCAGCTTGCCCTGGTGGTTGAGCATGGGTGTGAGCACGATGCGGCCGGTCTTGGGCATGGTGTTGGTCATTACCCGCTCCAGCCAGGCTTCGGCGCCGGGCCCGGTGATCACGTACTTGGCGAAGTTCGCGATCTCGGTGACTCCGACCGCCTCGCGTACGGCACGGCATTCCGCACCGATGTGGGGGAAGTCGTTCGAGCGGTGAAAGCTCACCACATCATGGGCTTCGGCCTTCGAGGGTGCGAACCACAGCGGCGTCTCCATGCCCCAGGAGTCGCCCATGACCGCGCCCTGCTCCACGTAGGTGTCGTACAGCGCCGTGGTCTGCAGCGGCCGGCCCGCAGGCAGTTCCTCGTTCGGGAAGCGGATGCTAAAGCGGCGCGCGTAGTTCTCGCGCACCTTGGCATTGGTGTAGGTGCGGGTGGCCCAGTCGCCGTAGCGCGAGACGTCCATGCCCCAGATGTCGAACCCCGGGTCGCCGTCGACCATCCAGTTCGACAGGGCCAGGCCCACGCCACCGCCCTGGCTGAAGCCGGCCATCACGCCGCAGGCCGACCAGAAATTGGTGCGGCCCTGCACCGGGCCGACCAGGGGGTTGCCATCGGGCGCGAAGGTGAAGGGGCCATTGATGACGCGCTTGATGCCGGCATGTTCGAGCGTCGGGAAATGCCGGAACGCGATTTCCAGCGAGGGGGCGATGCGGTCCAGGTCGGGCTGCAGCAGTTCCTGTCCGAAAGACCAGGGCGTGGTCCTGGTCGACCAGGGCACGCAGGCCTTTTCGTAGACGCCCAGCACCATGCCCTTGCCTTCCTGGCGCAGGTAACTCTCGGCACCGAAATCGATCACATGCCCGATCTCCTTGCCGGTGGCCTTGTTGTAGGCCACCACCTCGGGTATGTCGTCGGTCACCAGGTACATGTGCTCCATGGCGAGCACCGGCAACTCGATGCCGACCATGCGGCCGACCTCGCGTGCCCACAGGCCGCCGCAGTTGACCACGTGCTCGCACTCGACCACCCCCTTGTTGGTGATCACGCGCCAGGTTCCGTCGGGCTTCTGTTCCAGGCCCTCGACCTTGGTCTCGACCTCGATCGTCGCGCCCTGGATCCGGGCGGCCTTGGCATACGCATAGGTGGTGCCGCTGGGATCCAGGTGGCCTTCATTGGGGTCGAGCAGCGCACCGATGAAGTATTTATCCTCGATGAACGGGAAGTAGTTCTTGGCCTCGGCCACCGAGATGATGCCGGTGTCCATGCCCAGGTAACGCCCGCGGGCCACCGTCATCTTGAGGAACTCCATGCGCTCCGGCGTGTCGGCCAGCATGATGCCGGGCGACTTGTGCATGCCGCAGGACTGCCCGGAGATGCGCTCGAGCTCCTGGTAGAGGCTCACCGTGTAGCTCTGCAGCATGGCCACGTTCGGGTCGCCGTTGAGGGTGTGGAAGCCACCGGCCGCATGCCAGGTAGAGCCGGAGGTGAGCTGGTCACGCTCCAGCAGCATCACGTCCTTCCAGCCTTTCTTGGTCA
>JBIKTP010000140.1:0-6308 GCA_044348035.1 Burkholderiaceae bacterium | reverse complement strand
TGGGCGGGCGTGGGGTCTTGCCGGCCATGATGTCGTCGAGCTGGTCGCTGTCGATGGTTTCCCATTCCAGCAAGGCCTTGGCCATGGCGTGCATCTTGTCCTTGTTCTCCTCGATCAGGTTGCGCGCCAGGGCGTATTGCTGATCGATGATGCGCCGCACTTCGGCGTCTACCTTCTGCATGGTCTGCTCGCTCATGTTGGTGGTCTTGGTGACCGAGCGGCCGAGGAAGACCTCACCTTCGTTCTCCGCGTACACCATCGGGCCGAGTGCGTCAGTCATGCCGTAGCGGGTGACCATGTCGCGCGCGATATGGGTGGCACGTTCGAAATCGTTGCTGGCGCCAGTGGTCATCTGGTTCATGAAGACCTCCTCCGCGATGCGCCCGCCAAACAGCATGCTGATCTGGTTCAGCATGTAATCGCTGTCGTAGCTGTAGCGGTCCTGGGCGGGCAGGCTCATCGTGACGCCGAGTGCCCGCCCACGCGGGATGATCGTGACCTTGTGCACCGGGTCGCACTTGGGCAGCAGCTTGCCGATCAGTGCATGGCCGGACTCGTGGTAGGCAGTGTTGATACGCTCGCTCTCGGGCATGACCATGCTCTTGCGCTCGGGGCCCATCAGGATCTTGTCCTTGGCCTTCTCGAAGTCCTGCATCTCGACCACGCGTGCGCCCCGACGGGCCGCCATCAGCGCTGCCTCGTTGCACAGGTTGGCCAGGTCGGCGCCCGACATGCCGGGCGTGCCGCGGGCAATCACGCTGGGGCTGACGTCCTGGCCGAGCGGCACCTTGCGCATGTGCACATTGAGGATCTGTTCGCGGCCGCGGATGTCCGGCAGCGTCACGTAGACCTGGCGGTCGAAACGGCCGGGCCGCAGCAGGGCCGCATCGAGGATGTCCGGCCGGTTGGTCGCGGCGACCACGATCACGCCCACATTGGTCTCGAAACCGTCCATCTCGACCAGCATCTGGTTGAGCGTCTGCTCGCGTTCGTCGTTGCCGCCACCCAGTCCGGCGCCACGCTGGCGCCCGACGGCATCGATCTCATCGATGAAGATGATGCAGGGCGCATTCTTCTTGGCGTTGTCGAACATGTCACGGACGCGGGCAGCACCCACACCCACGAACATCTCGACAAAGTCGGAACCGGAAATGGAGAAGAACGGAACCTTGGCTTCTCCGGCAATGCCCTTGGCGAGCAGTGTCTTGCCGGTGCCCGGGGGGCCGACCAGCAACAGCCCGCGCGGGATGCGCCCGCCCAGCTTCTGGAAGCGCTGCGGGTCCTTGAGGAAGTCGACGACCTCCTTCACCTCTTCCTTGGCCTCGTCACAGCCAGCGACGTCCGCAAAAGTGACCTGGTTGGTGTTCTCGTCAAGCATGCGGGCCTTGCTCTTGCCGAAACTGAAGGCGCCGCCCTTGCCACCGCCCTGCATCTGGCGCATGAAGTACACCCACACGCCGATCAGCAGAAGCATCGGGCCCCAGCTGACCAGCAGGGTCATGAGCAGGGAGCTCTCCTCGCGGGCCTTGACGTCAAACTTCACGCCGTTGGCGATCAGGTCGCCCACCAGACCGCGGTCCAGGTAGGTGGCCGTGGTGCGGATCTTGCGGTCCTCGTTGGTGATGGCGACGATCTCGGTGCCGCCCTGGCCTTCCTGGATGACGGCGCTCTTGATGCGCTTGGCGCGGACTTCCTCCAGGAAGTCGGAGTAACCGATGTACCCGGCGTTTGCGACACCCCGGGTGTCGAACTGCTTGAAGACAGTGAACAACACCAAGGCGATGACAAGCCAGACAGCTACTTTTGAAAACCACTGATTATTCAAGCGGGGCTCCGATCCAGGGGCGACGAGACAGACAGGACATACTTGCGACCCATTTTAGGCGTTTCAAGTTGCGCAAAAGACGAAAAAACTGGGTTCAACCGTAGTTGAGACAAGGGAATTTGCATGTTTTGCAACATGCGCCGGCATTCAGGCTGGCACGGACGGGGGCGTCTTGAGGCCGATTCCGACGAGAAAGGTCTCGGACGACTTGTCCCGTGACGCCTTGGGCTTGATCGGCTTGACCACCAGAAACGACTCCTTGAAGAGCTTGACCAGCTGGCTGTAGCCGCTGCCGTGGAACACCTTGACGACCAGCGCCCCCTGCGGCTTCATGTGGGCCTGGCTGAACTCCAGGGCCAGTTCGACCAGGTGGGCGATGCGTGCGGCATCGGCCGACTCGATGCCGGACAGGTTGGGCGCCATGTCTGACACGACCACATCGGCAAGCCGGCCTGCCATCGCTGCTGCCAGCCGGTGCAGCACCTCGGGTTCGCGAAAGTCGCCCTGCAGGAAAAGCGCCCCTTCCACAGGCTCCATCGGCAGGATATCCAGCGCGATGATCGTGCCATTGAGGGCGCCCACTGCCGCCCCGCCACCGACGGCAGTCCTGGGCGACAGGCGGTTGCGCACGTACTGGCTCCAGGCCCCGGGTGCCGAGCCGAGGTCCACGATCAGGTCTCCAGGCTTGATCAGGTGCAGGGATTCATCGATCTCCTTGAGCTTGTAGGCCGCGCGCGCACGGTAGCCTTCCCGCTGGGCCAGCTTGACGTAGGGGTCGTTGACATGGTCGTTGAGCCAGGCCCGGTTGACCTTCTTGCTCTTGGTACGGGTTTTCATTGCGCCGATAATAGGCCGATGCCCCTGATCCAACTATCCCCCGCCCAACGAAAAGAACACCGATCGCAGGCCCACCACCTGGACCCTGTCGTCATGGTGGGCTCGGACGGCCTGACCGAAGGCGTCCGCAAGGAGATCTCGGGGGCCCTGGATGCCCACGGCCTGATCAAGGTCCGGGTGTTCTCGGACGACCGTGCCGCGCGCGAGGCAATGTTCCTGGCACTTGCCGAAGATCTGTCTGCCGCGCCGATCCAGCACATCGGCAAGCTGCTCGTGTTGTGGCGCCCCATGCCGGCCAAGGAGCGCGCCGACGACGAGGACCGCAAGCCCGGCCCGCGCGACGTGAAGGTGCTCAAGTACAGCAAGCGTGGCGGACAGCGCCCCGAAGTCCGCACCCTGCGGGTGCTGGGCAACCAGCGTCTCACACCGGGCGGGCAGATCAAGCGCGCCAAGCCGAAAAAGGTCAGCATCAAGAAGCGCAATCAGGCCTGATGCGCCGGCTCTGGCCGCACCATTCGCCAGAACACCACCGACGCACAGACCCACTGGGCCGCCATCATGGCGGTGCCCAGGCCGTGCCAGAGCGGCAGGTTCTCGCGTGCCACGATACGCGGCGCCACACCGAACTGCACCAACAATGCGAGCACCACTCCCCCCAGGATGAACGCCGTGCAAGCCTGCGCCCGGCGCGCCAGCGCCAGATCGCGCGGGCTGCGGGAAGCCATCAGCAGGCCCACGCCCAGCAGCGCAGTCACCCAGGTCTGCACTTCGAACAACCGGGCGGCCATGCCACCGGCCAGGGCCGGGGTGGGAAGGGTTGCAAACAGCAGGGGCACGACTCCGAAACCCACCGTGGTGAGGCTGCCCCACCACAATGCCGCAAGCCAGACAGGCCAGGCCAACAACTGCCTCAAAGGTAATGGACGGCGACGATCTCGTAGTGCCGCACGCCCCCCGGCGCGACGACTTCTGCGGTGTCACCCTGTTCCTTGCCGATCAGCGCGCGCGCAATCGGGCTGCTGATGTTGACCAGACCGAGCTTGAGATCCGCCTCGTCTTCGCCGACGATCTGGTAGCGCACGACCTCGCCGGAGTCCTCGTCCTCCAGTTCGACGGTTGCGCCGAAAACTACCCGGCCATCGGCCTCCAGCGTGCTCGGATCGATCACCTGCGCCATGGAGAGCTTGCTCTCGACTTCCTGGATGCGACCTTCGATGAAACCCTGGCGGTCCTTCGCGGCGTCGTATTCGGCATTCTCGCTGAGGTCGCCCTGCGCCCGCGCCTCGGCAATGGCGGCGATGACGGCCGGACGGTCGACCGTCTTGAGGCGGTGCAGTTCAGCCTTGAGCTTGTCAGCGCCGCGGCGGGTGATGGGAATGGTTGGCATGAAGCAAACTCGAAATGGAGGAAGCCGGACCATGCCCGCGCCAAGGCGCAGGCCCTGATCCGGCGAGGCCTGCGGATTATGCCGCGAGTTGCCGGTGCATCTCCTGGACCGACACCACATCGAGTGTGTCCAGGTACTTCATGCCTTCGACGGCCGCTTCGGCCCCGGCAATCGTGGTGAAGGTGGTCACACGCGCCAGCAGTGCGGAGGTGCGGATCTGGCGCGAGTCGGCAATCGCGTTGCGTCGCTCCTCCACCGTGTTGACGACCAGCGCGATCTCGTTGTTCTTGATCATGTCCACGATGTGCGGCCGGCCCTCGGTGACCTTGTTCACCACCTGACAGGCGATCCCTGCGGCCATGATCGCGGCGGCAGTGCCCTTGGTCGCCACCAGATCGAAGCCCATCGCCTTGAGGCCCTCGGCCACCTGCACGGCCCGCGCCTTGTCGCTCTGCCTGACCGAAATGAAGGCCTTGCCGGAACGCGGCAGTTTGGTGCCCGCGCCGAGCTGCGACTTGACAAACGCCTCGCCAAAGGTCTTGCCCACCCCCATCACCTCGCCGGTCGACTTCATCTCGGGACCCAGGATGGTGTCCACGCCTGGAAACTTCACGAAAGGAAAGACCGCTTCCTTCACGCTGAAGTACGGCGGATGCACCTCGCCCCGGATGCCCTGCGCGTCCAGGGACTGCCCCACCATGCAGCGCGCGGCCACCTTGGCGAGCTGGATGCCGGTGGCCTTGCTGACGAAAGGCACCGTGCGCGACGCACGCGGGTTCACCTCGAGCACGAAGATGGTGTCGTTCAGGACACCCTGCGCGTCGCGCAGCTGCTGGATGGCGAACTGCACGTTCATGAGCCCGACGACATTGAGCGCACGGGCCATCGCGGCCGTCTGGGACTTCAGTTCGGCCACCGTGGCACTGCTGAGCGAATAGGGCGGCAGCGAGCATGCGGAATCACCGCTGTGCACGCCCGCCTGCTCGATGTGCTCCATGACGCCGCCAATGAACACCCGCGCGCCATCGCACAGGGCGTCGACGTCACACTCGATGGCGTCGTTCAGGAAGCGGTCCAGCAGCACGGGGGAGTCGTGCGAGACCTTCACCGCTTCGCGCATGTAGCGCTCCAGATCGCGCTGCTCATGCACGATCTCCATGGCGCGCCCGCCCAGCACATAACTGGGACGCACCACCAGCGGGTACCCCAGCGCGCCCGCCTTCTCGAGCGCCTCGGGCTCGGTACGGGCCGTGGCGTTCGGAGGCTGGCGCAGGCCCAGGCCATGCAGCAGCCTCTGGAAGCGCTCGCGGTCTTCGGCAGCGTCGATCATGTCGGGGCTGGTGCCGATGATCGGCACGCCGTTGGCCTCGAGATCCAGCGCCAGCTTCAGCGGTGTCTGGCCGCCATACTGCACGATCACGCCCAAGGGCTTTTCCTTGTCCACGATCTCGAGCACGTCTTCCAGCGTCAGCGGCTCGAAGTAAAGCCGGTCGCTGGTGTCGTAGTCGGTCGAGACGGTCTCGGGGTTGCAGTTGACCATGATGGTCTCGTAGCCATCCTCGCGCATGGCGAGTGCCGCGTGCACGCAGCAGTAGTCGAACTCGATCCCCTGCCCGATGCGGTTCGGCCCGCCGCCCAGCACCATGATCTTCTTGCGTGCGGTGGGCAGCGCCTCGCACTCGTCCTCGTAGGTCGAATACAGGTAGGCGGTGTTGGTCGGGAACTCGGCCGCACAGGTGTCCACACGCTTGTAGACAGGGCGCACCCCCAGCGAGCGCCGCAGTTCGCGAATGACCGTGTCGGTGGTCTTGAGCTGGCGCGCCAGACGACGGTCGGAGAAACCCTTCTTCTTCAGGGCGCGCAGGGTCGGCGCATCCAGCACGTCCAGCGAGCGTGTTTCGAGCTCCAGTTCGATCTTGACGATCTCCTCGATCTGCGCCAGGAACCAGGGGTCGATCTTGGTGAGGGCGAACACTTCATCCACGCTCATGCCCTGGGCGAAGGCGTCGCCGACATACCAGATACGCTCCGGGCCGGGTGCGCCCAATTCCTTTTCCAGCACCTCCCGGTCCTGGGTTTTTTCGTTCATGCCATCGACGCCGACCTCGAGCCCTCGCAGGGCCTTCTGGAAGGACTCCTGGAAGGTGCGGCCGATCGCCATCACCTCGCCGACAGACTTCATCTGCGTCGTGAGCCGCGAATCCGCCGCCGGGACCTTCTCGAAGGCGAAACGCGGGATCTTGGTCACCACGTAATCGA
>JBIKTP010000139.1:0-6309 GCA_044348035.1 Burkholderiaceae bacterium | reverse complement strand
CGTGATGGTGTCGAACAGGCTGAAGTGCTGGAACACCATGCTGATGCCCATGGACCGCGCTTCCTGCGGATTGCGGATGTGCACCGGCGCGCCGTTGAACATCACGCTGCCGGCGTCGGGCTTGACGGAGCCATAGATGATCTTCATCAGGGTGGACTTGCCGGCGCCGTTCTCGCCCAGCACGGCGTGGGTTTCGCCGGGCATGACGGTCAGCGACACATCGCTGTTGGCCACCACGGACGGGTAACGCTTGGTGATGCCGGACAGGTGCAGTCGAGGGGTGGTCATGCGGCTGTGAAGATTTGACTGGGTTATAGCAATTTTGATGCCACGACCTTGACCTGCTCACGCAACCAGCGCGCCGATGCCGATGCGTGGGTGCGCGCATGCCAGAGCTGGTAGTAGCGCATGCGCGGGAACGGCACCGGGCACGGCAGGATGGTCACCGGCAGCCGGCCCACATAGCGCTGGCAGTAGTTGCGCCCGGTGGTCAGCACCAGCAGCGTGGCCGCCACCATGCCGGGGATCAGGCTGAAGTGGGCCACGCGGGTGCTGATGCGGCGCTGCAGGCCGAGCGTGTCGAGGTATTCGTCGATCACCCCCTTGGCGCCCGGGTGGGTCTGGCCCGGCGCCACATGGTCGGCCGCCAGCCAGGCTTGGGCATCCCAGCCGCGGCGCACCGCCGGATGCTGCGCGGACACCAGGGACACCACTTCGTCGTCGAACAATGCGCCCAGGTGCAGGTCATCGGGCGGGGTCGTCCAGTTGCCGATGACGATATCCACCTCGCCCTGGGCCAGCCGGGCACGGTAATCGGAGACCCCCGACAGCGGCTGGAGCTCGATCTGGCTGGCCGGTGCGTGCTCCTTGATCCGGGTGACCAGGCGCGGCAGGAACTGGCTGTCGAGGTAGTCGCTGGCGGCAATGCGAAACGTCGCCCGTGCGGTTGCCGGGTCGAAGCCCCGCACATCGGCAAACAGCATCTGGGCGCCCTGCAGGATGCTGGCGCTGGGCTCGATCATGCGCAGCCCGGCTTCGGTGGGCACCATCCCGGCGCCGGAACGCACCAACAGCGGGTCGCCGGCCAGGTCGCGCAGGCGCTTGAGCGACGCGCTCACCGCCGGCTGGTGCATGCCCATGCGGATGGCGGCGCGCGAAACACTGCGTTCGGTCAACACGGTATGCAGGACCCTGATCAAGTGAAGGTCGATCTTGTCGAGGATTGTCGGGTCTCTCATACTGGCATGGACATTGCAACCATATGCTAGCGTGTATGGTGCATTGGCGACACCTGTTTTACCCTAGCGCACGAAGGCCGCCCCGCAACAAGGACACAAGGCATGAAGTCCCAGGAAATCCGATTCATTCGCCGCGGCGCGCCAGTGACGCTGCGCGATGTCCCCCCCGACCGCACCCTGCTCGATCTGCTGCGCGACGACCTGGCCTGCACCGGCACCAAGGAAGGCTGCGGCGAAGGCGACTGCGGCGCCTGCACGGTGGTGCTGGGCGAGGCCACGCCGGACGGCCTTCGCTACCGGGCCGTGAACAGCTGCATCCGCCTGGCGCATTCCATCGACGGGCAGGCGCTCTGGACGGTCGAGGACCTCGCCAGCGCCGACGGCAGCCTGCACCCGGCCCAGGAAGCCCTGGTGCAGTGCCACGGCTCGCAATGCGGTTTCTGCACGCCCGGCTTCGTGATGAGCCTGTTCGCGATGTACCAGAACCATGTTTGCCAGGGCCGGGCCATCAGCCGCTCCCAGGCCAGCGAGGACCTGTCGGGCAACCTGTGCCGTTGCACCGGATACCGCCCGATCCTCGACGCCGCGCAACAGATGCAGACCCTGCCGGCGGTGCGCGTCGACGAGGCCGCGCTGATGCGCCAGCTGCAGGGCCTGGCGGCCGATCCGCCATCGGCCGGCGACGATGCGGCCTACCTGGCTCCGCGCTCGCTGCAGGGGCTGCTGGCACTGCGTGCGCGCCACCCTCAGGCGCAGCTGGTGGCCGGCTGTACCGACGTCGGCCTGTGGGTGACCAAGCTGCACAGGCAGTTCCCGCAGGTGCTCGACCTGACCCGGGTGGAGGAGTTGCGGCGCATCGAGCGCTACCCGCACCACCTCGCGATCGGCGCGGCGGTGCACCTGGCCGAGGCCTTTGCCGCGCTGGAGGCGGACCGTCCCCAGCTGCATGCCTTCGCCGCCCGCTTTGCCGGGCTGCCGGTGCGCAATGCCGGCACGCTGGGCGGCAACGTGGCCAACGGCTCGCCCATCGGCGACTCCATGCCGCTGCTGATCGCGCTGGGCGCCCATGTGGTGCTCATGCGCCAGGGCGGCCACCGCGAGATCCCGCTGGAGGCGCTGTACACCGGCTACCGCCAGAACGTGATGGCCCCCGACGAACTGCTGGCCTGGATCAAGGTGCCGCTGCCGGTGCGGGACGATGTCGCAGGCACGGAATTCCTGCGCGTCTACAAGATATCCAAGCGTTTCGACGACGACATCTCGGCGGTCTGCCTGGCGGTGCGGCTGCAGCTGTCGCACCGCCGCGTGGTCACCGCATCCGTGGGTGTGGGCGGGGTCGCCGCCACGCCGGTACGCGCCCGGCGCACCGAAGCAGCGCTGTGCGGCCAGCCCTGGTCTGCCGAGACGGCCCGCGCCGCCGCAGAGGTGCTGCGTACCGAATTCCAGCCCATCTCCGACATGCGGGCCAGTGCGGGCTACCGCACCGAGGTGCTGGGCAACCTGCTGCAGCGCCTGTGGCTGGAGAGCCAGGGAGTCGCGGGTATCAACCTCGAGTCATGGACCGCGCTGGAGGAGGTCGCATGAGCACCGCCGGGCCGTCCCAAGGGGCTCAGCACCGCAGCCCGCAGGGCGAAGGTACGCCAGTGAGCGCAGCAAACTCGCGCGGCGCAGCCGCCCCGGCTGCGCCTGCGGCGGGCATGTCGCGGCCGCATGAGAGTGCGCGGGCCCAGGTGGCCGGTGCCGCCACCTATGTCGATGACATGCCGGTGTTGCGCGGCACGCTGCATGCCGCGCCCATCCTGTCCCCGGTGGCGCATGGCCACCTGCGCGGCATCGATGCCTCCCGGGCCCTGTCCATGCCGGGTGTGCGCGGCGTGGTGCTGGCCGCCGATATCCCGGGAGACCCGATGCTGGCCGCGTTCGCCGGCGACGAGCCCATTTTTGCCAGCACCACGGTCCAGCATGTCGGGCAGGTCCTGGGCCTGGTCGTGGCAGAAACCGTCATGCAGGCGCGCCGTGCTGCACGCGCCGTGCGCGCCGATATCGAGGCGCTGCCGGCCATCCTGACGCCGCAGCAGGCGCTGGCCGCGCAAAGCTTCGTGCTGCCGCCGGTCCATGTGCGCCGGGGCGATGCTGCCGCCGCCCTGAAGAAGGCGCCACACCGGCTCAGCGGCACGCTGGAGGTCGGGGGCCAGGAGCACTTCTACCTGGAGGGCCAGATCGCCTATGCGGTTCCGCTGGAGCAGAACCAGTGGCAGGTGTTCTCCAGCACGCAGCACCCGGGCGAGGTGCAGCACTGGGTGGCCCATGCGCTCGGGCTGGACAACCACGCGGTGCGCGTCGAATGCCGGCGCATGGGTGGCGGTTTCGGCGGCAAGGAAACCCAGGCCGGGCACATGGCCGTGTGGGCCGCGATTGCCGCGCACAAGCTGCGCTGCCCGGTCAAGCTGCGGCTGGACCGCGACGACGACTTCATGGTCACCGGCAAGCGGCATCCGTTCTGGTACGAATACACCGTCGGCCATGATGGCGACGGCCTGCTGCAGGGCCTGCAGCTGGTGATGGCCGCCAATTGCGGCTTCAGCGCCGACCTCAGCGGCCCGGTGGCGGACCGGGCGGTGTTTCACACCGACAACGCCTATTTCCTCGAAGACGTCGACATCACCTCCTACCGCTGCAAGACGAACACCCAGAGCCATACCGCGTTCCGCGGCTTCGGCGGTCCGCAGGGCGTGATCCTGATCGAGACCATCCTGGGCAATGTGGCGCGCTCGCTGGGCCTGGACCCGCTGGATGTGCGCCGGCGCAACCTCTACGGCATCACCGAGCGCAACACCACCCACTACCAGATGAAGGTCGAGGACAACATCCTCGATCCGCTGATCACCCGGCTGGCGCAGAGCGCGCGCTACCGCGAACGGCAGGCCGAGATCGCGCGCTGGAATGCCGTGAGCCCGGTGATCCGGCGCGGCCTGGCGCTCACGCCGGTCAAGTTCGGCATCTCCTTCACGGCCACGCTGTTCAACCAGGCCGGCGCGCTGGTGCATGTCTATACCGACGGCAGCGTGCAGGTGAACCATGGCGGCACCGAGATGGGCCAGGGCCTGAACACCAAGGTGGCGCAGGTGGTGGCCGACGAGCTCGGCATCCCATTCGAGCGGGTCCTTTCCACCGCCAGCGACACCAGCAAGATCCCGAATGCCTCGGCGACCGCCGCATCCGCGGGCACCGACCTCAACGGCCGGGCGGCCCAGTTCGCGGCGCGCAATGTGCGCGACAACCTGGCGCAGTTCGTGGCCGGGCTCGACAGCTGCGGCGCCGGCGCGGTGCGGTTCGCGGGTGGACAGGTGATTTCGCCGCGCACCATGCGCAGCTTCGACGCGGTGGTGAGCGCCGCGTACGCCAACCGCATCCAGCTCTGGAGCGACGGCTTCTACCGCACGCCCAAGATCCACTACGACAAGACCACCCTCACCGGCCGGCCGTTCTACTACTTCGCCTACGGCGCGGCCTGCACCGAGGTGGCCATCGACACCCTCACGGGCGAGAGCCGCGTGCTGAAGGTCGACATCCTGCACGATGTCGGCCGCTCGATCAACCCGGCCATCGACATCGGACAGATCGAGGGGGGTTTTGTGCAGGGCATGGGCTGGCTCACCACCGAGCAGCTGGTGTGGAACGACAAGGGCCATCTCGCCACCCACGCGCCCAGCACCTACAAGATTCCGGCCACGGGCGACATTCCGCAGCACCTGCGCGTCGAACTCTGGCCCGAACCCAACCGCGAAGACAATGTGTTCGGCAGCAAGGCCGTGGGAGAGCCGCCCTTCATGCTGGCGATCAGCGTGTTCGAGGCCCTGCGCGCCGCCGTGGCGTCCACCCGGCCGCACGGCCGCACACCGGTGCAGCTGGTGGCACCGGCAACCGCCGAGAACCTGCTGCGCGCGCTCAGGTCGGTGTAGCGATCGGGCGTGACCGCGGCCAGGCCGATGCTGGTGCCGGCCTCTATGCCTACCTCCCTGGCGACAACCTGCGCCGCCACGCCCTCAGGCGGCAATAACCGGGCAGCCGCACGGTCCTTGAATGTCTGTCCATAAGCCGCCAGCGCAGCCAAAGCCACCAGCATGGCGGTCTTGAACTTGATCGTGCCGACAGTGCGCGTCAGCCAGGCGGAAGGGGCCGCAGGAAAGCTTGCTTGCTTTCTGGCAGGGCGGCGACCGCCGCCGTGACTCAGACGCCGGCCAGGGAGCGCAGGCCGCCCGGGTCCACCAGGTTGACCACCCGGCCGGAGCCGCTGATCAGGCTGCGCTCCCGCAGGTGGCGCAACACACGCGAGAGTGTTTCGGGCGCAATGCCCAGCTGGGCTGCGATCAGGCGCTTGCGCTGGTTCAGCTGGACCGCCACGGAACCCTGGGCACTGGTCTGGGCATGGGCCAGCAGCCATTCGGCGCACCGTGCCTCGGCATCCTTGGCAAGCCGGCTCACGGCCAGCTCGGTCTGCTGCCGGTGGGCGATCGCCACATCGTGCAGCACGACCTGGGCCGCCGCCGGCAGGCTGGAGACCCAGTTGCGAAACGCAGGCAAGGGCATGCGCCGTACACGGACTTCGGTTTCAGCCACCGCATCGACGGCACTGGGCAGTGCCAGCACGGCACAGGTGGCCTCCAGCCACAGGGGCCCCTCCACAGCGCCCAGCCGGTGGGCCAGGACCTGGCCTTCCATGAGGCCGAGCGACACGCGGCCGGAGTCGACATAGGTGACCCATGCGGGCGTGGCGCCCCGGCGCAGGAGGACCTCTCCCTGGTGGGAGATGGCGCTTTCAGCGGCTGGGTCGGGGAACTGGGCGGACAACATGGCCCGAATGTGCCAAGGATTGGTGCCCCCGGCATTGAGGAACATCAAACAGAAGCCACGCAGTGGCTACAGGACCAGAATCGCCCGGAAATCGTTCACGTTGGTGAAGGTCGGCCCTGTGATCACCAGGTCACCAAGTCCGTGGAAGTAGCCATAGGCGTCGTTGCGGTCCAGGAACTGGCCGATGGACAGGCCCAGACCCCGGGCGCGCTGCAGG